>CAZZMK010000103.1:0-22529 GCA_964655185.1 uncultured Nitrospirales bacterium
TTTATGATAAATCCCAGAATACCACTGATAATTAGTGCGATAGAACCTAATAATAATAGCCCCATTACTATATTTTCTCTTCTCATCATAAACATAAGCATATTAAACTACTCCTTGGCTTAAAGGGTTTTATGATAGACCTAATTCTCTCCAGCCTACTTGCTGAAGCGCATTAAGTGGGAAGTTTGCTATCATTCCATAAGGTAGGTTTCGAGCAAGAGCAGGCACCTGATATACATTTGGTACCTGAGAGCCCATATCGAAGTAGTTAGAAACTATTGTACCCATAATTTCTGTTTGCTTAGATATTTTTATCATATTTTGAGCGTAAAATGCCCCCGCTATATTCAACTGAGATGTATTACCTATGTACATATTGGTTTTCGTCATAATACCTATTGCATTGTTTACTGGGAAACTATTAGTGATATTACTTGGGTTGCCATTGTTGCAGGTGTATAAGTTGGTATCAATAGTGACATCATCAGTGGCTAATATTGCGCCCTTCCCACTGTAGTAAATGGTCTTATCATTGCCTTGACCTTTGAAGATAAGTTTTCCATTAATTCTTATTTGGCCATTTATTCTTAACACATTAGTGTCGGGGTCAAACCAGATGTAATCATGGTCTGCAGGTGGTAGCGATGGGGGTAAAGAACCTTGCATAAATGTACCGGTTGTAGCGTTCCAGTATATTTTTTGTCCTCTCGCATCGAGTGTGAGGTCACCGTTGAATATGCCATCGTTCGGATTGTCAGGGTCTCCAACTAATACCTGACTAAAGTACTCCTCAACTGTATACCATGTCCCGGTGTTGGGATTAAATACTCTCGAACCATCTGGTTCTCTCCAATCGTCAGACAACATCGGAAATGGTACCCTATTACCTAAGTCGTATAACTCATCGTAACCATTATCGCTGAATACATTTCTGGGTATTCCTCTCCCGCCATTCGGTATAACCTGGTTTCCTGTCCACCCATCATTTACATATACCCCGTCCATAGTTTCTTTGTAAGGGTCACCAGGGATGTTGGGCTCACCTATTTCCGCATGACCTGATATTCCAACAAGCCCTCTTTTAACTCGTAGTTTAGCGAATAGTGTCTGAACTATCTCTCCATCATATAGAGTTTGTGGAGGTGGAGAAACCATTTGTTGTAGTATTGCAGGAATACCCTTATAGTTGTTGTGTATTAAGGCTGTTCCGCTAAGGTCCATCACTACAAGTGCTGGGTTGCCCGGTAGCAGATTGTTCCCAAGAATGTGAACTGAGCCGTGTATGCTTACATTACCGTTTATTACATTTCCTGCTTGTCCAGCCCCGGCAAATATAGCATTTTGCCATACATTTACATCTACATTTTCTGTAATTACCTCTACTCTTCGCACTGTTCCGTTTTTCTCGGCAAGAGCATATATTGATACCATTCCTTCTTCGGTGGGGTCATCTACAACTCCATCGCCATTGTTGTCAAATCCATCTGTTTCCCAAGGTATAGTAACGGCGAAATATCTTACTGATGGGTCCGATTCAAGTGTTCGGGGCTGTACACCTGGGTCATCGAAAGATGGTAAGATAGGATTATTGTTCGAGTCAAAATTTGGCTGCCATTGCACAACGCCTACAAGTCCATTTCCTCCGAATTCTATAGAGTTTTTACTTTCTTGTATAGCGGAGACAACTCCCCAAAAGGCATCGCGGAAATCAGTGTATCTTGCCTGTTGTCTGTGTTGATTTATAATCTGTACCGTGAGCGTTCCAAGCAATGCCATACTGACCAATACGAACATCATTGCAACAATCATTGCCATTCCAGAATTTCTTTTTATCTTTTTAGCAAGGGGATACATAAAAATCCCTCCTTTCTATCTATGGATTTCTTGGTGTTACTCTTTCTTCTATATGTATAACTAAATCGTGTCCACGGCGCGTCCTACCAACTGTATCTATGATTACTCTGAGGCTATTACCTTCAGGTATGACCATAAATCCACGGTCTAACCTCCCGTTGTTGTTAGTATCGTTAAATGAGCCGTCAGGATTTTCTTGTTCAGGTGGGGAGAATATATTATTTGCAACTACAGTAATATTATCGCCCTGAATCATTATTAACTGGGTATTTGTGATACCATCGCCGTTCAGGTCTTCAGTATCTCTCCTTATAGTTACCGGAGTACCGAGTTCTAATGTGCCGTTTACATCTACACATGTTCCGTTCCCATCTAAATCTGTAGGCATGCGAAACACAAGCACATCACCGGGGAGTTCGTTCATATTTATTGTTTGGCGTGAGGCTTGAGATAATCTTGGGATGATGAAGTATAACGCCCTTCGTGCCTCATCAGTAGCGGATATAGTAGCGTTGTATACTTGCACAGTATCACTCAAACTGAGAGACATAGCAAATAGGGCTCCCATTACTATAGTCATTAGCCCTACCGTCATAACAAGTTCAACTAAAGTCATTCCTGTTATGTGTTTGGTTTTCTTAGTTTGCCACATAGGTAGACCCCCTCTTTGTTATCATTATACCCCTTGCACTTTGCCAGGTAAGAGTTACCCTTACCTCAACAGGATTAGGTAATGAGATATTAGTGCCATTAGTGGGGATAGTAATAGAGTTACCATCGGAACCAACTGCTTCAATAGTTAAGCGGGCGTTTGTGCCCGGAACTACATTAACTTCTGGTTGGAAAGTAAGTAATTGTTCTCTACCTACCATACTAATCTGGTCAAGAATTTCATTTACAATACTATCTGCGAGCAACTGTTCTGTGTGAATTTCTCTGTTGAGCCCTACACTTACTACTGAAGTAAAGACCATAGAGAGAACGAAAGCAAGAATACCCGCTGCGAACATAAGTTCCACGAGGGTCATTCCTCGTTCTTGCTTTTTATTTCTCGTGTTTATTAACATATTTCGTAACATTTTGTTAACCTCCAAATCCAATAGTTATAAGCAAACTATATGCCATTAGTAGTTGATATTAATAAGTTGTTTGTTTGTAGTAACTTATGTGGTAAATATCAGTTTTATGTGTTGTGGAAAATTAATATGTTTATAAGTGATTAGTGTGGAATTTTCCACGCCAATTTTAGGAGGGTTAAATGAATAGTTTGAATAAAGTAAAATGTTTCTTGCTCGATATGGATGGGACTATTTATCTGGGCAATAGAATTTTACCAGGAGCAAAAGATTTTATTGACTATTTGAGGTGTAGTGGAAGGAAATTTTTGTTTTTTACCAATAACCCTACAAAAAATGCTGAGCAATATGTTGAGAAGTTAAGAAAATTAGGGATTGACAATATAAGTAAAGACCATATCCTTACTTCTGGTATGGCTACAGTGGAGTTTTTGAAGCGGGAGACGGATTATAAGAAGTTATTTGTAGTTGCTCCACCTTCTTTTGAAGAAGAGTTGAAAACCGCGGGCTTTGTTCTTACAGATGAATCCCCGGATGCGGTTGTGGTCTCTTTTGATATCACTTTGACCTATGAAAAACTGAGGAAGGCTACCTACTTTATTCGTAAAGGCTTGCCGTATATTGGAACTAATCCGGATTTGGTTTGTCCTACTGAAGAAGGTCCTATTCCTGATTGCGGGGCGATAGCGAGTTTATTGTATTGTGCTACAGGTAGGTACCCTAAGTATATTGGCAAGCCGAATCCAGAGATGATAAAGATGGCTCTTAAGATTCTGGGGGAAAATGAGGAGGTTACTGCAATGGTGGGAGATAGGTTATACACAGATATGGAAATGGCTTATCGGTCAGGGGTAACCTCTATTTTGGTTCTCTCAGGCGAAACCAACAAAGAGGATTTGCTCAAAACCGAAAGAAAGCCCGATTATGTTTTTAATTCAGTAGCAGACCTGCTTCAAGAATTACAAAGATTTGACAACAAAAAAGAAATCTAATTTGAAGAACTATAGGACATAGGTAACGAGTATATATAATCATCGGGCGAGTTTTTCATTAATCACCTTTTTTCTAAGCCTCTGTTGGATATATTTTATACCATAATGTTGTCATAGCATGATGTTGTCCTGTAGGGGCGATTGGCCAATCGCCCTCTTAGTCTAAAATGTTTCTTTTATAGTTTCAGTTCTAAAAGTTCAATTATTTTTTCTTCGAAGCATTTAATCATGATTTTGTTTCCTTCAGGATTTAGATGGCAATGGTCGTTGAACAATGTTTCCCCAGGGATTCCGTGAGGCTCGGATTTCCTCACTGATTCGTAAACATCTGCAAGCGGAACATTTAGTTCTTTGGCAATTGTGCGTATGATTTCATTTTCGTGGTCGGAAGATTGATGTCTTGGAGATGTGTTTTTCAGGATTTCCCGCCCGAGGTTATATGCTTCTTCATATTTGCCTTCATCCATTAGTTTTAGAACTTTTTGATATTCCTCAGCACTTTCTCCTGTAAGAGAGGGTCTCACAAGATTGGAGGGGACAGTTGCTATAATTACATCTGCGCCTTTTTCTCTAAATGTACTTATTATCTCCCGAAGATTCTCATTATATTTCTTCATTCGCTCTTGGATTTCTTCAGGAGTAAATTTGTGAAGCCAACTTTTGCCTGCATCTGGTAGTGATTGGGCAAGAAGTCGTTTATTGTGTTCAGCCTCCAACTTGGATATTTGGAATTGCGCAATTCTATCCCGAATGAATCTCATAAATGCCAATTTATAGAGGATTTTTTGTAATTTTGTAGTTTTTATCTTCGCCAAATGTAGTTGTTCTATTTCTTCGAATTCGTTATGCCCGGAATAGATAAGAGCCAAGTCAGGTTGATAATTTGCAACTTCTCTGGCTATTAGAACGAGTCTATGCGTTCCATAAGAAAGCCCCCCGCAGTTTATAATCTCAACATTTTGAATTTTGGGGTAAAATTTTTCTTTGATTCTATCAGCCAGCCCGGGTAATTCGTAGTTGACATAATTCACTGAAGAACCACCGAGAAAAAATATTCTATATGTGCCCTGAGGTTTTTTCAAAGGGAATCTTTGATTTTGAAATGCTATAAGTTTATTTGGGTTAGTAATGAGATAATTAGGTGCTTCGGGGTCGGGTATGAATAATCTTGAGTCTTCAGTGAAACCTAACCCGATATCCATTACCATTGGTGGATACCATATTTCTATTATGCGTGCTGATAACTCGAGGAAACTTAATAGCAGAATGAGGGGCATCAAAGAAAACAAAATAGTCTTACCGAAGCCAAACTTTTTATCATTTGCGTTTGCACTGTTATTCATTTTCGGTTAACCACTTTTGGAGTTTTGGGGCAAGTGTTTCTGCAAGTAGTTTGTGTCCCTCAGGGGTAAGATGGCCATCGAGTTTGAAAAATAGATTGTCTGCATTTTTTTTCTTTCTAAATTCTTCTGACACGGTAAAGCAGGGGACCCCTGCCATTTCACTTGCTTTCTTGATTACGAGGTCAGGTGCATCGGATGTGAGCATATCGGGCACAGCGTCGAAACCTACCTTTTGAATATTGTGCCACGCTACTTCATTTACATAGGGTCCATCAGGTATGGCAACTACTGCGACTTTTGCGCCAAATCGGCTTCCGACATTTTTTATTATCATAAGTGCTTTAGCCATATTTTCAATACATTGCTTAATCCACGGGTCTTCAGGATTTAAGGTAAGGGTGTATATATGTTTATTTTTTAGTGCAAGGTCTATCATATAGGGATTTAAGAGCCCTTTGAAAAAGGCAGATTTCACTTCTTCGTCAAGTTTTTCGAACCTTTCCCTCTCTTCGGGGGACATTTTTTGGTAAAACTCTCGTGCGGTGTTCTCTGTCCATTTGCGGTTATCTTCTGTTGTTGTTTTTTCAGGAGGTCTTTCCTGCGTTCTTGATTCTAAGTCTTTTGAAAGTTTAATTAATTCTACAAGCCTAACGAAGTTCGGAAAAAAATATCTCGTCCAATCTACTAATTTATTTCCCACTTGCTCTAATCCCTCAGAACCTGATGAAGCAATGTCATTTCCTTGTAAAATCCCCACAAGGATGATATCAGGTTCAAGTATGGGTACCAATTTCTGAGATATCTCAGCGTAGAAAGGTGGACCTGCACCAGGTTTTCCCACATTAACAGTCTCAATTTTTTTCTCGGGGATGTTTAGTAAGGATTCTAATCTTCTCAACCAGGTATCTTCTATATTTACTCCCCAGCCATATGTGTAAGAGTCTCCAACTCCTACAATTCTCAACACATTGTTAGGTTTAGGTCTTTGCACTTCTTTATCTCGTAGACCCAATGAGTTTGTTTCTACTATGTAAGTGAAGTCTACTGAAGCAAATTCTTGATGCGACAGGGGCGGGAAAATGAGGTCGTGAGTTCCTGAAGGGTATGGCTTTGGGAGGAATGGACCTAAAACCCTATCTGCAATCATAGTTAGTATGAGCGCGAATAGTACTGATGCAATAGTGAGAATTAGGTTGCGAACGAATAATTTCATATATCACTCCAATGTTACTCAAAGGTAAATTTGTTATACCGCTTGTAAGAATGTATATTAATTATATGAAAAAACACAAAGCCTTTTTATGTGATTATGCAGTACTAAATTGGATGAAGATATGAATAATCTTAGGTCTCATGTTTACATATTGCTATTTATTCTGGGTATAGCACTTGTATACCGTGCTATTAATCTGGGTAGCGAATCTATTTGGTGGGATGAGTTCAGCAGTGTAATTCACTTATCACCGCCTTCAGAGTATGTTGAATCACCTCACTATGTAAGATGGACACAAGGAGTCCACTATGAACCTTCACATAACATTATACATTTTCTCATAAAAAACAGAACGCTCGACCCTGCTACGATGCCTTTATACTATGCTTTTGAATATCTTTGGCATACTTATATTGATGAGAGCATTTTATCATTGAGGATATTGTCTGTAGCAATAGGGTTACTGACAGTTTTTGCTACTTATGTTCTTGGCAGGTCGTTATTAAATCCTACCGCGGGTATTTGGTCAGCGCTTCTAATTGCTCTTTCTCCTATCCATAGACAATTTGCTCAAGAAATAAGAATGTATGGACTTTTTACACTTTTATCGGTAGTGTCGTTTTTGTACTTCTCGGAGTGGCTGAAATATAAGGAGAGGAGATACTTATTTTTATACCTTTTGATTGTATTTCTATTGCTCTGGACACATCCTTTTGCTGTGTTGGTTCCAATGGTTCAAGGTGCTTATCTTGTTTATCAAAAAATTTTGTTTCCAATATTTGCAAGTAGGAATAATAAGCAAGTTATTGATGTAATGTTAAACAATGTCAGGTTGATTGTAAAATGGGGTGTTGCTTTGTGTTTGATAAGTATCCCTTCCATTTTTTACATAAAAACCATAAAGTTCTGGGACCCTGAATTAACCTCTAAATGGATGAAATTGCCCACTCTTAGAGAATTTTTAGGAGACCTATTTGCTGATGATTGCATAGGTTGGACTTATCAATTGCGAGGAGAGGCGGATTTATGGGTAGGCTTATTAGGAGAACAATGGGGTAAATGGGTGGTGTCTCAGAAATATTTGGTTGGTGGTGTATTGGTATTTGTTTTTATTGTCTGCTTGATTTACTCGATTTATTTTTATGTAAAGCACTTCTTGCAAGATAAAGAGCATGATGAAGAGGCTACAAATATCCTCTCCGAAAGGGAGGCCTCCTCTTTTTTGCCCTTGCTATGGTTGTGGTGGTTATTACCCCCAATATTCTTGTATGTAGTTTCTCTTATGTGGAGACCTTGCATAATGCCAAGGTACACTCTCCACTGCTCGATAGCGATGTATTTACTTATTGGTTTTGTTATTAGCAACTCTGTTAATAGGCGATTTTTCAGAACACTGATTGTAGGGTTGCTGTTAGTTGGATATTTATATCAGGCAAGTTTGTTAGTTTCCAAGCCACAGCATACAGATTGGAGAAGTGCAGGATGGATGATAAAGAATAATGCAAAATCGGAGGATATTGTGCTCGTTGACAATGAACTATGGAAGCGAGTTTTTCTGTATAACCTTGGACCTGTCCCTAATGTTGTGTGCTATGGCTCCAATTTTACCAATACCTCTGAGGTGGCATATTTCTTACTTTCTCAACTAATTCCTAATCAAAGACCTAATTTTAAACTGTGGATTGTGGTGCAAAGCGACTATTTCGAATCCGCACCATTAGTTCATTTTGAGAAATTGTTAAATGAACTTAACATAGTTTATAAATATCGGGAATTTCCCGGTATTCAGAGGGTAGTGGTATATTACGACCTTGTGCTTACCACTCCAAAAGAGGATAGGGAGATAAAGCAGGAGAAGTGGTTCTTTGAAGATTTTTCAGCATTGGCACTTGAATTTTGGCGTGTCAAAGATTACCACTCCGCAATACAAACCTGTAAGTTCATTACAAAACTAAATCCAGGCTATGCTCAGGCGTATTCGTATATGGGTATGTCCTATAAAGAACTTCAAATGTGGGATGAAGCACTTGAAAACTTTAAGATAGCGGTAAGTTTGAATCCTGAACATTACCCATGGAACTGGATAAATATAGGAGATATATTGATAAATCTTGGAAGATATGCTGAGGCAGTGGAAGCACTTAACGAAGGTTTGAAACTTTTACCAAACGATTCGTTTGCTCATACCTGTTTGGGCAAAGCATACTCAGGGTTAGGTGAGATTGATAAAGCGATTGAGTATTTTAGAAAAGCCATTGAATTAGACCCTACCGATATGCGACCTGTCGTAGAACTTCAAAAATTGCAGTCAACCCAAGATAAGTAAGACTTTTGATAATGGATTGGAAAATTAAGTTAATAGCGTATATTCTAATTATTTTTATATGGTTAATTGCAGGGTTTGTTCTATTAGAACTTAGTTTTAGGTTATTTAATTATTGTGTCTGTAAGATTAATCCTTATATAAAAAGTTTGGGGGAGAATGCTCCTTGGTTTTATAGTGGTAAGAAGATTGAAGGAAAAGAAGAAAATAGTGTAGGCATTTCTCCAATTCCCCCATTAGTTTGGAATACTGAAAGGGCAAAGTTCTTTTTTCAAATTGACGATGATGACAAAAGACTCTTCTCTGAATGTTTCAATATGAAGATATATTTTAGGTTGGTTAGTGAAGAAAAATTTCACTCTCCTTACAATGAGGACTTTGATTTTGAATCGTTATTATCTCAGTTGAAATTTGAATCAGTAGAGGGTGAAGACGGTATAGAAGCGTGTTATTTTCCTGAGTATAATTTGGACGGAAAATTGGTTTCTAACTTCTTCTCCATCCGAACTTCTGATGGAGAACTTATTTGGTTTAAAGAAAGAAAAGATATTGAAGAGGCTAATTCCTCTCCGTGGGAAGTTCCATATATGGAGTACAAAAAGAATTATCGTTTGCCAGGGTATGAGTTCAGAACCAATAATGTAGGCTTTAGAGACAAAGATGTAGTAATTCCCAAGCCTGACGGTGTGTTTCGTATAGTTGCTATTGGTGGGTCTACGACTGAAGAAGGACCCACTACTGATGAAACTTATCCTAATATTCTTGAGGTTTTGTTGAATGAGAAATACGGAGATATCTGCCGAATTGAGGTAATAAATGCAGGTATACCGGGGATTACTTTAAATAAGATATGGATAAGATTGCCCGACTATTTAATGCTTCAACCCGATTTAGTAATACTTTCTGAAGGTGTCAATGATATTACCCATATTTTATTTCCACTGTGGTTGAGTAATTTGCCACACTTAAAAAGATTCGTTTCTATGTCAGATTTAGTAATAAGTTTTTTCCCTTTATATTTTCTACCCCCAGATGAAGTGATAAATAAAGATATGGATGAAATTATGTTTGCCTATTTACATAAGATTTCAAATTATTTGGCTAAAAAAAGTATCCCACTGATTTTGACCGATTTACCTTAT
The DNA here is from genome assembly GCA_964655185.1 of uncultured Nitrospirales bacterium. Classification (GTDB taxonomy): domain Bacteria; phylum Hydrogenedentota; class Hydrogenedentia; order Hydrogenedentales; family Hydrogenedentaceae; genus Hydrogenedens. Next base: position 9,944 of record CAZZMK010000103.1, read on the forward strand.
CCGAATTTTGATATAATGGATTTTGGTGAAAGAGCATATTTTCAGTATGTGACACGGAAGTGGTGGGGAGGTAGACTTGTAGATTATCGGATGTACAAAAAACTGGTAGAGACATACAACGAGTTTTTGAGGGATTGGTCGAGAAAACAAAATTTGCAATTAGTGAGTTTGAGTGAGTTTTATCAAAAACAAAGTCCTTCAATTTTTAATGATTTGTGCCATTTGAAAGTAGGGGGTATTAGACTTAAAGCAGAAATTATAAGAGATTTTATTGAGAGGGAAAACTTGGTCAGTTGCAGAAGGTAGATACTTAATGAGAAGATTGGCAAAGATTCTTGGATATTTATTCATTGTATTTCTATGGCTTATTGTTATATCTTTTGCTCTGGAACTTTATGAGAGGTTAAGATGGAAACATATTGAGAGCACAAACAAGTATATTGGAATTAGAAAAGGGAGGGTATTATATTGTGAATGGGACCCTGAGGAGCAAAAGGAAGAATATATACAATATGGAGAGGGGAAAAACTTAATTAAACCGGAAAGTTTGCTTGTTGGTGATGAATTTTGTCTTCCCCCGCCTACTCCTTTTGAAAAATGGTCACATCGTTTGTCTTATTATCTATCGCATGGAGAAGAGGTAAGAAAATGCCTCAAATATGTATATGGTATATATGAGTGTGAGTTGGAGTTAGATGGTAATAGTTTGGAGTTAAAAGATATTGTTTTTACTGATATTTATGATGAGGTAAAAAGGAGGACCTCTCTCTCATTAATTAATAGTGTTGATTTCAAAAGACTGAAAGATGGTGTTTCAGTAATTGAAAGTGTAAATGGTAGCGATGGCAAAAACTATCTACTTTATCTTTATTTTCGAGGACGTTTAGGTGGGATAATTAAATACTCGTGCTTCGTTATCCCTGACAATTCTTCCGAAAAAAGGTTTAACCCATTTTTAGAAAATATTGCTCTCAATGAGATTTATGATATTCCGTACTTTTGTTATTACCCTCATGTGAGTCTTACCGCTTCTGCTTTCAGAACGAACAACTACGGTTTCAGGGACTATGACTTTGTCGTACCGAAGCAAGAAGAAGTGTTTAGAATAATCTGTATAGGTGCCTCTACTACTGAAGAAGGAGTCTCTAACAAGGAAACTTATCCGAAATTTTTGGAAAGTATTTTGAGGAGTTACTTTAATACTGATAAGATTGAGGTTTTCAACTGTGGTGTTTCGGGTATGACATTCAATGGACATATAGCCAAACTACCTGAATATACCCTGTTTCAACCTAATATGGTGATAATCTACGAGGGCGTGAATAACATTGTGTATGATTTGTTTCCTAAGATGTTCGATAAATTACCTGTTTTTGTTAGGTTGATATATTTGGGCTCTCTTTTTGCTCGAAATCATCTAAGAGATTATTATCCCTTTAATTATGCTGTTAAGGAGATGGAGAAAATCATTGACGAGGAGTATATAGCCAAACTAAAGGTTCTCATAGATACCTTTACTAACGAAGGTGCACTGGTGGCAATATCGAGTGTTGGTATTCCCGTGAGAAATAAACTTTCAGAGGAGGAAAGAAATTATATGGACTATTATTACGATAAAGAATGGGGTTGGATAAACTCTAACTTTGGACAGTATTGTAAAGTTATGGATTTGTGGAATGAAAAATTGAAAGACTTATGTGAAAGGGAAATGTTAATTTACATTCCATTTGCTGAAAGAATTCCTCCAAGTACTAAATATTTTGGTGATATTTGCCATATGCGACAGCGGGGTATTAAACTCAAGGCTCAAGTAATGGCGGAAACATTAATTCCTATCATTGAGGAAATTTTGAAGTCTAAATCGGTAAAGGGGAGTTCTAATTAGTTTTTACTAATCTTTTGTAAAAGTTCTTTGAATTCTTTACGGTCAGGTTGGGCAAGTATGCATCGTTTCAGATATTTCTCTGCTTTCTTAAAGTCACCCTCTTTGATAAATATATCCATTAATTGTTGGTTAACGGAAAATAAATCGCTCTTTATTTCTGCAAGTGGTACCAATATATTTTTTGCTTCTTCAAACTTGTTCTCTTTTGCATATAAAAGACCTAACCCAGCCTTTGCGAGATAATCATCAGGATTTAATTCAAGTGCTAATTGAAAGTGTTTTTTTGCAATTTCATATTCGCCATTTCTAAACAAAAGTTCGGCATAGTTTCTGTGAAGTAGATAGTTGTCTTTGGAGTATAGTAAGGCTGTTTCATAGAATTTTCTCGCCTCGTCGTCTTTGCGGTCTGCAACCAATATGTCTCCTAAACGAATAAGTATAACTGGATTTTCAGGTTCATAGAGAAGTGCTTTGTTTAGTATTTCGAAGGCTTCTTTTAGTTTGTTTCGGTCGGCGAGAAGAAGTCCCAATTTTCTCAATACGGATGGTGTTTCTTTGATTTCATTTGCTTTTCTATAGAACAATTCAGCGTTGATAGTATCACCTCTCTTCATACACAAATCAGCATAGCCTTCTAATATCTCGTTGTCATTTTGGTTGATTTTAAGGCACCGCTGAAATAGGGCGTCTGCATCAAGGAGTCTTTCTTCTTGCATTCTTAGGAAAGCAAGACTTTTTAATACTTGAAAGTCCTCGGGTGCTTGTCTGACGGCCTCAGATAAATAAATTTCTGCTTTATTGTACTCTCCTACTTTTCTAAAAAGTTCACCTGTTAGGTGTAATATTTCCTTTTGCTTACCTAATGATGTTTCTGCTTCTAATGCGTAGGGTATTGCTACTTGAGAAAAACCTAATCTATCGAGAGTGAGAGCATAGTTGTAAAAACTCCATGGTGTTGGGTTTGCGTGTTTGAAGAGATTTTCCAAAAGGTATTTGGCTTCATACAACTCATCTTTTCTGATTTTTAGGTATGCAAGAGCATCTATTGTTTGTGGATGTAGAGGATTGAGAGATAAACCTATGGAGTAAAAGTATTCTGCTTCGTCTAAACAACCTAATTTGTCGAAACTTTGCCCTAAATTAAATGCTTTTATATAGTCTGAGAAAAATAACGAAGAATTAATGTTAAATGACTCTACATAATAATAATTTGCAATTTCCCAATTGTTTTTTAGCGAATTTATTAAGCCTAAGTGATAGTATGCTTCATCAGGCTGATGTTTAGATAGAGTCGAGAACAATTGCTCCGCAGTATCAAGATTCCCATTGTTTATGCATATAATACCTTTTGAAAAAAGACTTCCTTTGTGCTCAGGATTTCTGGATAGGGCTTCATCGTAGTTTTTCAATGCACAATCTATATCACCCATCTTTTCACATATGAGACCAAGGTTATAATATGCCTCAATGTGTTCAGGGTAGTTTTTCAGGAACTCTTCTAACTGTTTCTTGCCCTCTTCTAAATTTCCCCCCTCTATTTGCTTCAGTATTAAGTTATACCAGGCTCCCATCTGATTTGGCTGTAGTTCAAGAGCCTTTTGAAAGTAACGGTATGCTAAAGTTTTATTACCTTCTATCAAAGCAATGTTACCTAATCCTGCGTATGCGTCCGGGTGGTTAGGACTTTTCTCTAAAACTCTTTTGTAATAATCTTTGGCAATATTATATTCTTTCATTAACTCGTAGGCATTGCCAATGTTGAATAGTGTTTGGGGAGTATTATTTTTATACACAAGTTTCTCGATGCATTCTTCTGCTTCTCTGTATTTCCCTATTCCTGCATATGCAATAGCCAAAAGCGAGAGTAAATCGTCTTGGGAGAGTTTTGCATAAGCAGTGCTAAGATATTTTTCTGCATTGCTGTAATCAAGAAGTTGGAGATGAGCAATTCCGAGACTTTTCAGAACCTCTTCTTGGGGTGAATACTTGCAAATTATAGCGGATAAATGTTCGATGGCTTCCTTGGGTCTTCTTTCTTTTAGCAACACTTGAGCAAGATTGAAACGAGCCTCCACATAATAGGGATTTGATTTAAGCGCTTTTGTTAATAATTTTTTTGATTTTTCTAAATCACCTCTTTTTAGGTATATAACAGCGAGATGTGTTAAAGCCTTGTAGTATTCGGGAGAAAGAGAAATGGCTTGATTATATGCTTCCTCTGCTTCTTTGCTTTTCCCAAGTATTTCGTAAATCCAGCCGAGTGTAAACCAGATATCGGGTCTATGAGGGCTTCTCTCTTTAGCAATTTCTATATATTTTTGAGCATTAACCAAGTCTTTTTTGATAGTGTAGAAGATAGCAAGATTATATGGGGCTGACTTGTGAGATGGATTGTATTCTAAGCATTTTAAGAAGCGTTCTTCTGCCTTTGTGAAGTTTTTGGCGTCTAAATACAAAACACCAAGGTGGTAGTATGCATCCGCATCGGATGGGTTTTTAGTTAGCCATTTTTCAAAGAAGTTGATACCTTTCAGAATTTGATTTGCAGTCTGATAGCATCTCCGCCGTTCATCTAACCAACGAGAACGGTCCGGTGTAAAGGGAAGTATCTGTATGCTGAATATAAGATACAGTATTACCGCTAAAACTACCCAATTAGCCACCTCCTTTATCTTGCCATTTTTTATCTTCGTAAGTAGGTTGGATAGTCCATAGCCTCCAAATATAAGCATTATGGGAATGAGAGGAACTCGATATCTGCTACCAGCAATAATGAGGGAAAATATTCCGGAATATATGACAAGAAAGAATATGAGAAAACCAATATTAGAAATTAATTTAGATGGGACAATAAGTTCTTTCTTGAGAATTTGATGTATTAGGGTAAATACACCTAATGTGAACAGTGTTATTGCAAATTTGAAAGATGGCAGATACTTCAATATGTTGGATATTTTTATTTCATAGAAAAGGACTTTATTTTCATCCATCTCTGTAGGCGATAAGAGATACAGAAATCTTTTTGTGGGCTTTAGTATTAGATTTTGAAAGGGATAAGATAAGGCATTTCTCAGTGCATTTGATATAAGGTAGTTTCTCCATTCACGGTATGTTACCCTTTCTTTCTTTCCCAATTCTTTAGTAAGCCCCCAAGTCATCCCGTCAAGGTCAAAGATTTCAACTGTATCTTCGGGTGTTTTATTCAGCCACTCTAAGAATTTAGGGGTATATGGAGCGAATTCGGGTGTTTTGGGGTCGAAAGCAATATATAGACTGCATTCTCCCGTGTGCGATACAGGTACGAATTCTCCACATAGACGATAGTTGTAAATTGTTATTGGAATAATCGGTAGGATTGAAAATATTAGGAAAACCAAACTCCATTTAAGAGCATTACGAAAGTTTTTCTCATTAAGGATTGGGTATAGAAATATGTAAATGGAAATCGGAATGATTAGAATAAAATTCTCACCTCTAAACCAACTTCCGAATCCAAATATAGTCCCGGATAATATGAAATATACAATTCTGGATTTCTCAAATCCCTGAATAATAAGATATATGAAAGTTAAAGTTATGAAAATAAATATGGTTTGTTGGTTCAGGTCGAGGTCATAATATACAAATGCCCAGTAAACAGACATTCCTAAGGCGGAAAATAAGGCGGTGGGAACATTGAAAATATTTTTTGCAATTAGATAAATTAAAAGAATATTTAATATTCCTATTCCTATTTGAACCCACCTTACTGCAACTGGGTCTCCGTCGGAAAGGATGTAGATTAGCGCTAAAAATATGGGGTAGCCTGGTGGGTTGGGCAAGGGGTAGCCTTCTATAAATGGGTTTCCTTGACCTCTGGGAGGTATCCAGTTGCCGTATACTATTGCTCTTGCCCAGTAGTCCTTAAATTCAGCGTCGTGTAAAGGCACATAGAAATCAGGAGATTCTTTCAGTTCATTAAGATAAGCAATTCGTAGGATTATCCCAATGATTATTATTAGAAGAAGACCTAAAAAGATTAAGAAAGAGATTTTCGGATTGGTAATATTAGCCTTTCCCATAAAAACTTAGTGTTTTAACCATATATTGAGTTTTTACAGATACTTATTTAGGGGATATGTGCTTTACTATAATGTTATATCTTAACATGATTACCTATAGGATATAGGTAACAAGTATAAATAATCAGTTGGCAAGTTTTTCATTTATCACCTCCCATCTATAGTTCTGATGGATGTATTTTATATTTTGGAGTTTTTCTATAGTCAAATTTGTTTTTATTTTTTCGATTGTAGGGGCGATTGGCTAATCGCCCTCTTAGGTCTTCGACAGCCATTTTTCATAAGGCGATTGGCTAATCGCCCTCTTTGGCTTCATTTAACATCCTTAAGTTTACCAACATTCTCTTTAATCTTTTCGAATATCCTAACTATATCCTCCATATCTTCTTTGGTGCCTAAAAGGATATGATGAGGTATCCACATTCCACTTTTATAGCATAAATCTTCCGCAACTGGGCACTTGCAATTTGAATAGTCGTAAAATTTTGCATTAACGAACGCTGGCTGTTTGTATAGAGGTATAGGATAGCCCGGAGAGATGGGTAGTCCTTCCGCTTGGGCTACTTTGACGAAAGTTTCTCTTGAACAACCGAATTCCTCTTCTTTAATCCTAACGCAATACAGATGGTATGCCCTGCGAGTAATACGATTACTTGGAGGTTGTGGATAAATGCCAGGAATATCTTTTAATTTAGAATTTAGGTATGTTCCGTTCATTTCCCTAATTAAAAATTGGTGGTTTGCTCTTGTGAGTTGAGCGAGTAAAATACTTGCAGTGAATTCGTTCATCCTTACATTTGTGCCAATTCTCTCGTGATGATACCAGGGACCTGTTTTAGACCTTCCACAATTTACAAGTGATTTGCATAAGTCTGCAAAACACTCCTCGTTGGTAACTATAGCCCCGCCTTCACCTGCGGTGATATTTTTGGACATTTGGAAACTAAAAACACCGCATAAACCGAGTGTTCCTGCTCCTTTCCCTTCCCATTCACCACCCCATGTATGACACGCATCTTCTATTACAGTGAGGTTATATTTCGTAGCAATTTCATTAATTTTGTCTACATCGCAGAATCTACCACCAAAGTGAACAGGAATAATAGCCTTAGTTCTTGGGGTTATTGCATTTTCTATTAAATCAGGGTCAATACACCAGGTATCATCTACATCTACAAATATTGGTATTCCACCCATCCTTACTACTGCCGAGGCGGTAGCGATGAATGTATAAGGAGGTACTATTACCTCATCACCTGGCTCTATTCCTATGGCCTGTAGTGTGATTTCTAATGCAGTAGTTCCTGAAGTGCAAGATATGCAATAACTTGCCCCTTGAAATTTTGCATATGCCTCTTCGAATTCCTTTACCTTCTCCCCGTAGAACCATTTCCCACTTTCTAATACCTCAAGAATTGCTTTTTTTTCTTTTTCATCAAATATAGGCCAGGAGGGCCATTTCTTTTCTGGGTCTCTTACAGGCTTTCCACCGAGAATAGCAAGTTCATTTGCATTACTCATATTAGTTTCTCCTCATTTGTATTTGTTAATTTATGATAAGTGAACTATAGAACGCAAACTGTAACTGTTTATACATCTTTTTTATAAAGTTAAAGTTTCTATAAATTAGAGAAAATTGCGCTTATAGTCAAAAGATATACAAAATTTTAACCAGCATTTCTCTTGACAAAAGACTTTAAATATGATAAAGTAGTTAAATATTGTACTTATTAGTGAGTGCATATACTTTATGTGCACAATATGATGTTTGCTATATATTGTGTAGTTAATGAATTTTATGTAAGGAATTGAGTATTATGAAATGTCCATTTTGTAACTATGGGAAAAGTAAAGTTGTTGATAGTAGAGTTTCATTAGAAGGGAATACTATCAGAAGGAGAAGGGAATGTCTAAAATGTTCCCGTCGCTACACCACTTATGAGCGAGTAGAAGAAGTTAGCCCTATGGTAATTAAGAAAGATGGGAGAAGAGAAAACTTCCAGCGCTGGAAACTTCGCCAAGGTTTGATGAAGGCAATTCATAAAAGACCTATTAGTTTGGAGCAAATAGAGGCTTTGATTGACGATGTGGAAAAAAGCCTTTTCAACTCGGGTAGACAGGAAGTAACCAGTAGAGAGATAGGAGAGGCGGTTATAGAAAGACTTAAGAAACTTGATGAGGTGGCTTATGTTAGATTTGCTTCGGTATATCGTCAATTCAGGGATATAAATGAGTTTATGGATGAGTTAAAAGGTATGTTGAGTACTGGTGGAGAAGGTAGTTTGCATAAGAAGTAAATTGGGGTTATCGAACTCTAAAAAGATTATTAGGGATAAATAAACTACTTAGCATCGGGTAGAAAGTTTGAAAATCCCTCCACTATGTGAGCACTTGATGAATTTTTGCCTTTAGTTCTTTTTCAGCGGAAGGGGGCACATTAGCAGCAGAGGGTTCATATCCGCCTTGTGTGAATGCTTCCTCAGTGCATATATATCCTGGACCGCCATCACCATATCCAGCAACACATACGAATTTTTCTGGAACACATTCTTGTGCAAATAGTTGGAAGTTAATCATAGGCTCGCCAGGGAGGCTAAGGATAGAGATATCCCCTATATGTAGTGCAGTGATTGCTATTGGGGCAGTATTTGCCCTCTTTATCCACGCAATTTCCATAGCACTACCAATTCTATAATTAGGAGACTGGTTTGTATCTTTCATATTCTCTGTAAGTTTCTCAATGGTGTGGTCAGGGTCATTTCTTACACCTAAAAATACATCAGCAGATTTTAACTGCGGGGGAGTGATTTTTTGTTTCTCTAAACTTTGGGTAGACTGTTGCATTGCGGTAAGAAGTCTTCGAAATAGTTGCTCTCGTGCGGTAGGGGTTCCATCGTTATATTTTCCCGCAGCGATATCTCCCGCACAACCTGTTAGGTAAATATGCGGGACCTTTTCTGCTTTTTCCATCTCTTCTCGAGCCATTCCGGGGAAATCATAACTTACTCGAGGGTCACCGTAGAAACTCTGTGGATGGGTAGCATAGAAATGTAGTCTAACTATAGGTTTATCGTCCTTTGAATAGAAAGAGATGGTTTTTAGATATGGGTCTATAAGTCCCTCAGGTGCTTCAACTAACTTTGGGTCCTTACAAGAACTGTATCTTGTGAGGCAGGTTCCATCGGGTTGGAGGATGCGCCTATTTGAGGCTACTTTGCTTACTTTTGCCTTACCTATGGCAATGGCATTACAATCCACGAAGTTTGAAAGGGAATTTTCAATTGAACGCAAAACCCTTTGAAACATTTCATCAAAAACCTCTCTCTTTATATAAGGGGGCGGTGATTCAAGTGTCTCCAATATATCTATTGCGGATTCGTCGCACATTGGAGCGGTATGCTGATGAACTGTGTGAACCTTTACATTTACGGGGTCAGTATTTATCGTTTTTGCGATTAGTTTCCTAAGTTTTTCATATGAGGAATTGCAAATTTCGCACCAATCAAACACACATAAGGCATACCTGGTTTGGCTCGTCTCTAATATTATCCCTTTGGCAAGTAAAGGATGTTCTATTGTCTCTAATGGTTTATAACTGGGATAAGAAGGTGTTCCAAGTGGTGGGGTAGCATCTGCACAAAAATAGGAAATTCTAATATTCGATTCTGCGTGTACACTTTTTACTATGCTTAAGCCCGCAAGAACTACCCCGTAACCTGTTATCGACTGTAAGAATTTTCTTCTATTCATACTAAGTCCCTAATTGTTTAGTTTTGATTATTTGCTTTGGATTATTATATTTTCACCTATTTTGTTATTTGTAGAGCCAGTAAATTCTACACTATTAGGGTCATAATTATAAACAGTGCACCAATGGGAAGTTTTTCTGTAATGTAAAGGGGTGTCTATTCTCGCATTTATAACATCCCTCAAATAGAGTAAGGGAGAATTGGTAGATTTTGCTTTTTCTCTCCACTGAGTTATCATCAATCCATCTACATCTTCAATGTAAGCAGATATTTCTGGGTCCGCTGGTTGAGAATTATTTGTTGGAACGCCGTCTTCACTCCAGATAGTATCTCGTAATGTGAGGTTGGTTATCCTCCAAAAAGATTCCTCTGCGGTAAATGATACATTGTTTAGCATAATATTTTTTGCGTGCCGTATGAAAAGAGCATAGGAAGGCAAAGCACCAAACATTAATGCTTCTGGGTATCTTGCTTCTTCTTCTGGCACTGATTCAGTAACGGGTCTTAATGGGGGAGCACCTATAAATGAACAGTGTATGTTTTCCAAAAGTACATCTTCTACAGGGTATCCAGGTATACCCGCGATAATATTGGGATTACAGGCTTTAGTTGCCACAATATCTGAGATAGTTACTCCTTTGATGCTCCCGGGACCGGGTGCATTGTCTCTACCTCTATTGCCTAATCTTATAAATATCGGTGTCCTTACTTTCTCCATTACGATGTTGGATATGCTAACACCTTCAATGTTAGCACCATCTACGGATTCTAATGCGATACCAGATATAACTGGGCGATGTCCTTCACCAAATCCTTTTATTATGCAATTACTTACTGTAATTCTTTTGAAATCGCTACCTGATTCAGTGCCCAACTTGAACCCATTGCATTTAGTTGAAAGATAGCAATTAGTAACGGTAATGTCCGTGCACGGTCTTCTGTAACCTAATGAAAAACTCGATTTAGGAACGATAGCATCATCATAAGTTTCTATCCTGCAGTTGGAGATGAAGACGAACTGACAGGAATCAGGGTCAATACCATCTGCATATCCGTTAAGTATTTGGACTTTGTCGATAATTACTTGCTCACACCCTAAAAGGCTTATTGCATAATTGGGAGAATTGAGTATTGTAATCCCTTCGATTTTTATATTTTTACACCTCTTAAAGGCTAATGTTTTGGGACCGCCCCTTTTATTAAAGTTTGAATCTATAGTGCCCGAACCGCAAATTGTTACATTTTCTATATCCTCGCCCCACATTAGCGAATGATGGAAAAAGGAAGTTTCTTTGTCCGCATCATTAGGAAAACCGAGTTCCTCATAAGGGTCGTAGTTTTCTACTTTTTGGCTTCCAAGTATAACCGCATCAGGCTCGAGAACTATCCTAATATTGCTTCTTAAGTGTAAACTACCACTCAAATATTTACCTTGAGGGATAATAATGGTCCCTCCAGTATCACTTGCCTTATCAATGGCTTTTTGAATGCTTTCCGTGCACAGTGTAGAGCCATCACCTATTGCTCCAAAATCTTTAATATTGATGAACATTTGGGATTGAGCCTTTGAAGATACACAAGTTATTAAAAGAAGAAGCGAAAGAAGAATAAATTCACCTCTTAAATTCATTTTTATGTTCCTTCTTTTGAGCATAGAGATGTTTAAGAATTATATATTACTATTTTTCAGTATACAATGTATTATTTCTCAGGTTATAACATCCTACTCATTAGTTCATTAATTGTACTCTCAACATTTTCAGTAGTTATTTCATACTTGTTTATTACATTTTTAACGAGGTATCTTTTTTCAGGAAGGTTTAGTTCGGATAGTCTCGAGTAAATCCCTATTCTTCTCCCAACCTTGTAGAGCAGTTTTTCTTCCGAAGGTAAGGATAAATATTCATTTATTACCCTGAGCATTTTAGGCTTGTCTTCAGGCAATTTCCCCTCAATTTCAGGGAGTAGGTTTAATATATGGTCACTTTTAATAATCGATTGTATTCCATTAAGATTTTGGATGAATAACGATATTTCTTCAACGACTTCATCTTCGGTGCATTTTTGGAAGTTTCCTTTTTGCCATTCATCGAAAAGCGGGGTAGATGATGGAATCGCAAGTGTTCTCAGTCTAATAAAGGTTGGGTTTATTTTATTTAGAGCATCGGCAGATTCGATGGCATGTTCTTCTCTTAATTTTCTCCCTCCAAGACCTGGCATATAGTACTCAGAAAGTTCTATCCCTGATTCAACTACTTTCCTACCCGCTTCTATGTGTTCTTCTTTTGTTACTCCTTTGCACATGAATTTAAGAACTGCGTCAGACCCGCTTTCAAGACCTATATGAATTCTATTTAATCCAGCCTCTTTGAGTCTAACCATATCTGAAAGTTGTTTTTTTGCGATAGTGTGTGACCTTGCATAACTCGTTATTCTTCTCACAGTGGGAAATTTTTCTTTTATGGCTTTGAGTACTGCCTCTAATTTATCTGTTGGTAGCACGAGGGAATTGGCGTCCTGAAGAAATACAGAATGCATGCCTGTGCAGAACCAATTATAAGCACTTGCGAAGGCTGAGCATTCTATATCCATATCATTGAGTATTTTTTGTATTTCTACTTCAGTAACTAATTGCAGATTTTCGCCGAATCTAAACTTAATTAATGATATGCTTTTCTCTATTTGCTCAATATCTTTCAAAATATGCTCCACAGGTCTTGGTGAAAATTTTTCTCCTTTATGCACGGGACAAAATAGGCACTTATTCCAAGGGCAATTTCTTGTAACTCTTATGAGAAGACTATATGCTTCGCTTGGTGGTCTTATCGGTCCCTGTTCGAATTTATACTCTGAGTTCATAGGTATTCCTTATTTCTTATAGACTTTTCTCT
>CAZZMK010000104.1:0-2969 GCA_964655185.1 uncultured Nitrospirales bacterium
ATATCCTATAAAAGACGTGTTGAAAATTACATTCATTGCTTCTCCTAATCCCTCTCGAGATAGGATTCTTACAGACGAAAAGTTGTGGGGAATGCCTGTAGAACTGGGATATACAATTACACCAGACGATTTTGCTATTGAATTCGAAACCTTTGCAAAACCAGATATAGTTGTGTTCGATTGCACATCTCCACTTCCCGCACAGGAAAAGTTCATTAAGGTATTAGAAAAACTGGAAACAGATACACCAATTCTGATTCTAACCAGAAATCGTGTGCCAAAGGCATTAACACTTTTAACTGAGAGAAACAATGTATTTTGTAGTTTATTTTCAACAAATAACAATAGGCATTTACTATGCTCATTAAAAAGAATTCGTTCATATATTAATTTGATTTGGAAAAAACACATAGAAGATTCTCTTAAGAATTTCATAGAGGGGCTTTATACCTGGACACTTGAGAAGGAGAAGGAAGATTTTCATAACAATATAGGTGAATTGTTAGAAAAGATAAGTAATTTCTTCGATTTTAATGTTGCATTTGCACTTGAACAGGAAAGAGGGAATGGATTTAATCTATACGGCAATCTTAACAAGGTTTTCTGTCCTCATTTACTCACTTCTGGTTCATCAAGAAGAATATGTGAAGATATCATGACTGGCGATAATCAATATTTGCCAACCAGATTCTTTAAAGATAATACCTTCATCTTTAACGCCACAGAGGAATTGCTCCAAATTTTAATTTCTACACTGAAAGGCACGAATACATGCGGGCTATGCCAAACATTCGATTACAAGTCTATAATTTTTCTCCCGTTCAAGGTGGGTGATGATAATTGGCTACTGATGCTCTGTGACAAGAATATAGGTAAGGCAAACGAGAGTACTTACTATGGGGTGAAAAGCATAATTCCTGCTCTTTGCCATACCATTTTATTTTTGAAGGAGCGTTCTTCAGATTCGCAACTAATAGACTTATATAAATCTGTTCTTGCCTCCGGAAAGATTGGTATATGGGAATACGATATAGAAAAAGGTAAAATAACCTCAGTAGGATTGAAATCGCTATTTCCATACCTAAAAGTTCCTGGTGAATTAAATGAATGGTGGCAGTATATTCACCCCGAAGATAGGCAACACTTTTGGCACGCAGTAAAGCCATGCATAAAAGGGCTATCAGATTCGTTTGCAGTGGACCACCGACTATTGCTACCCGGTGACAGGGTAGTATGGGTAAGGACTATAGGTGAGTGCAAGGAGAAACGAGGTAATGTTCCTATCAGATTAACAGGCATAGGAATAGATATAACAATATTTAAGCAAAAGGAAAAAGAACTCAAAGATTTAAGAGAAAGTCTAAGGGTAGCATCAGAAGTTGGTAATATTGGACTATGGTCTTGGGACATCACTAAGAACATCTATTCCGTAAACAATCCGGGCGTTAAAATCCTCGGTTTGGAGAAGAAGAATTCATACACATTAGAAGATTGGTTAAATAAAATACCGAGTACATTTGTAGAAGAGATTAGATTAGACTTAGGAAGAGTGCTCTCTCAAGGACAAAAGGGGATACTAAATATTGAGTATCAAATTAGAGAGCCAGGTGGGGTAAATAAGTGGATTCATACTTATGGCCGAGTAACAAAATGCGATTCGAGAGGAAATCCAAGGGTACTGTCCGGTAGTCACATCGACATCACCACCCGCAAGGTAACAGAAAAGCAATTAATGATAAACGCTATCGTAAGTTCGCGATATGCATCACTTGCGAGGAGTCTATTGCGCGTAGATGATGTTGAAAAAATAGCAGAACTTGTAACGTCAACTACGCTCGATATTACAGGTAGTGAAGTTTGCTTCACGGGCTACACTACAAACGGAGCCAACTTCCATATCATAGGTATTTCAAAGAGTAGAGAGAAAGTTTATGAAAAAGATTGGGACCGAGATGAGATTTGCAAAGAATTTGAGATTTTAGGGCAGGCTCTTAAAGCAGATGTACCTCTTATTATCAATGATACAAAAGGAACTGACATTCGCGTTTTTGGAGATAGGCGAGTTAAAAGGATTTTGTTCATTCCTACCACTACACCAGAAGGTGAAACTGTCTTCGTCATGGACTTAAACCCACCAGAACCATACTCTCCATCTCACATAGAAGCCCTTGAATGGCTCTCATCTACATTTGCTCAGGCTTACTCTCGCACGAAGTTAGAACTATCGAATGCACAAAAAACAAAAGAATTAGAAGAAACTGTAAAAAAACTTCAAACTGCCTTAGCAACTGTAAAGAAACTGCATGGACTCCTCCCCATCTGTGCAAGGTGTAAGAAAATCAGAGATGATGCAGGTTATTGGCACGAAGTAGAGGTCTATATCCGTCAACATTCAGAAGCAGAGTTTACCCACGGACTATGCCCACAATGCGCTAAAGAGTTGTACGGCGATTTTGCAAAATAAATTAATGCGGTAGGGGTATTATAAGCAAGGGGTTTTTAGGAATGTTATTCTGGCGGATTTCAAAGTGTAGATGGTAACCTGTTGCATTGCCTGTCTTACCTACCCTGCCTATTACTTGACCTCGCTTAACCTTTTGATTGACCTTAACAGATATTGAATTTAGATGAGCATAGCGAGTTTCCCAGTTATTATCGTGAGACAAGATTACAATCTTTCCATAATTACCTTGTTTTCCAGCGAAGAGCACTCTCCCGTCTCGAACTGCGTAAACAGGCTCACCTTTCTCTGCTTTAATATCAATACCCTGATGATAATAGGTTTTGTTACCATATCTTCTTATATCACCGTAGTTAGAGGTTATCTCGAAAAGAGTTCTCCGCAGTGGATAGCCCCAGTTCTTGTCAAGAGGAACTCCAAACTCGTCACGAAAAGTAATCGGCTTATGACGGTGTGCACAAGAACTTAGAATAACTAAAATAAGTATAAATAAAAGAGATTTTTGTAT
>CAZZMK010000105.1:0-2539 GCA_964655185.1 uncultured Nitrospirales bacterium
TCTTCCGATCTATTATGAAAAGAATCTTCCTCCAGGTGTGACTTCTATAAAAGGATAAATATCTTTAGTTAGGGAGTGGAGTTAAACTCTGTAAAATCGTATAGGGAGTTGCGAAATGCAACTCCCTATATGTTTTATAAACTTTGTAGTACTATGCCTGAGAAGGCTAACGGTTACTTATAGTATCCCAGTAGGGAATATAATCTTATAAGAAATATATCCATAAACATTCTTAGTGGGTCGCGAAGGAGATGAACACGGGAGTCTTGTCTGTTTCGCCATCTGGTTGGAATTTCTGCAATTTTTAATCCATGTTTCTCCGCAATGAATAGTATCTCTGCGTCGAAACTAAATCTGCTTAGTCTCTGTCGAGGGAAAACTATGCCGACAGCCTTTTCTGTAAAACATTTACAACCGCATTGTGTATCTCTAAACCTTGTTAGTCTAAATATTCTCAGCATGAGATTATAAATTTTGCCCATTAATTGACGGTAGTAAGGTTGGGGTACTTCTATAACTGATTCTGGAAGTGCTCGAGAGGCTATTGCTATATCGTACCCTGAACTTATTGCATTAAGAAGTTTATCAATCTCTTCTACTGGTGTTGAAGCATCTGCGTCATAATAACACCTGATTTTCCCGCATGAGTGCTTAAGCATAGCCTCTTTTACTGCCCCACCCTTTCCAACATTTTTCGGCAATGTGATAACAAAGATTTCTTTGAGATTATTCTCCTCTGTAAATTTCTTTACCACGCCCGATGTATTGTCAGAACTCCCATCATCTACTATTATTATTTCAAAGGAGGAAAACTTTGAAGACAAATAACCTACAACATACTTGATTGTCTGAATAATCTGAAGTTCTTCATTATATGCAGGTATTATTAGGGAAAAATCTACCACTCTTCTTCCAACTAAAGAATATTGGTCTTTTTAAATTAAATGCTTTTTATGGATAGTTTTAGAACAAAATTGTTAATTATTTGCTGGTTTATACCAAATATTCCTGTATTTCACAGGATCGCCATGGTCTTGAAGCATTAATACACCCTTTGGAGCTTCCTTATCGCTTACTCCCCCAGGGGTCGGTCCCTTCAACTCCACATTATCGTGTATTAGTATCCCATTGTGATAAACGGTAATAAAAGCGTTCTTTATCTTATTACCATTTGCATCGAATTTCGGTCCGGTGAATGTTATATCATAGGTTTGCCACTGTAGCGGCGGCAGAGAAGCACAAACTTTTGGTGTAGCAGCCTTATATATACCACCACAAAGATTATCGGCTGGAGGGTCACCAAAACTATCTAATACCTGGACTTCATATCGTCCAAAAATATAAACGCCACTATTACCTCTTGCTTGACCGGTCTCGTTAGGCATAAATGGGCACATAAATTCTATGTGGTATAGGCCGTCTCCTAACTCCTCTTTAGTTTGCAAATTAGAACCTACTATTTGAATAGAGCCATCCCCCATTATTTGCCAGTGGGGCTTAATATCCCATTTATCGGTATTAGTACCGTCAAATAACACAATAGCACCTTCCGGGGCCTTTTGTCCTAATGTCGGGGAAGTAAGAAAAACTCTTTTTAATTGGAAATTGGCGGTTTCTTTTCCCTGCTGAATAGTTCCAGTAAAAGTCTCATTCTTGATTTTTCCCGAAACTTTTCCTTTGCCTCCGAATGCACTGCCAAAATCGACCTCCCCGTCAAAATTTACTTCGGCCATCTTTTTAGCCTTTTCTTTGTCTTGTTCTAATAATGCTGTTCCAAGCGGGGCTTTCATTCCTTTAATCTCAACCCTTTGTTCAGGCTGGTCTCCAATGGAGTATAGAAATACGCATCTATACCTACCATTTCCTAATGCTACTACCTGTGCTCTAAAGTTTTTACCATCCCAGTTTTTACCTGAAATTGTGCCTTGATAATTTCCCATGACAAAGTCATCATCTTCAGAGTAAGATAGGACACTTCCTAATAAGATACATATACCTAAGATTAAGAGCGAAATTAAATTGACCTGTTTCATAGGCTACTCCTTTCTTTTTGTTATATTTTAAGTGAGAAAATTATGTAGGTTTGAAGCCTTTTGTAGGTTAGGCTATAAAATTTTAATACTTGTTTTGGGGATAATTGCAAACTATAGTTATGTCAATTAATCACATTTTTTACGGGAAATACCTTTGTATAAGTTTTGATATAAAAATATAGTATATAACCTTTTACAATTCTCCAGGCTGTTTTCACTAATGTTGAAAACAATTTTTTTTCTAATTGTTTATAGTTTGAGAATACATCGAAGATATATATTTTTGAAGCCTTACTAAGTTTAGATAGGAATATTAGTCTTGGTGATTCAAATAGTATTACTAAAATATCCAAATTGGCTCTTCTTAGTACTTTCAGTATTCGAGGAAGTACAAATAAAGCGTTTATACATGTTAGATGAGAACCATCCCAAGGAAGAAACTGAATTTTTATTTTTTCAAAATTTTTTAAAAATTCAATAGATCGGAAGAGCGGTTCAGCAGGAAT
>CAZZMK010000106.1:0-3853 GCA_964655185.1 uncultured Nitrospirales bacterium
AAACAAAAGATGATTATGAAATATCAGAAAATAAAAAATCAAGAAAGTAAATACTTTAAGACGATTAAAGAGATGTGCTATTTCTACAATATCTCTCGCAAGACATTTTATAAATACTTGAAGCGATATAATATGAGCAAAGCAATTTAGAATGCTTATTCCCTCAATCGAGATGACACAACACGAATCGGAATAAGCCTTCCAAAGAATTGGAACGGTTGATAGTGAAACTCCGAAAGAAGTTAGGCTATACCGCCCTTCAAACCGATAGATGACTGCACTCGATAAAGAGTTCCATCGGAAAAACAAATTTCTTTCGCGGTTAGAGAAGAGAAGAAGACCTCAGAGGGCGATTGCCAATCGCCTCATGAAAAATGGCTGTCGAAGACCTAAGAGGGCGATTAGCCAATCGCCTCATGAAAAATGACTATCGAAGACCTAAGAGGGCGATTGCCAATCGCCCCTACAGAACAACATCGTGCTATAAAATATATCCGACAGGGTTTTAGAAAGGAGGTGATAAATGAAAAACTTACCAGATGATTATATATACTTGTTACCTATGTGCTACAGGTAATTAACTAATACTTTGTCTAGTACTTTCTTTGGGTTAGTAGTATTTACATTACAGTTCGGGTTAGGTAATGTAGAGTATAAAGGATACTTTATACTTCTAATGTATTAATTTATTACAAACTTTAGGTTCCCTACTTTTGAGGGTAATGATTGTAGAATAAAGAAAAACCTTGCATACCTGACTAAGTGTTTCCTAACCGCCGAAGTGAACATACTTCAATTACGATAGTGAAAAATTGATAATGATTACTCAACACATTTCACTCGGTGTAAAGTTGAATAAAAAATAACACTGAAAAGCAAAGTAAGTGGCATCATTAACCTAACGAGTTCGTCGATAATACTATTTCAAAAAAACTCTCAGGCAGGCTTTCATCGTTCTTATGAGTTATCAAACCTGCTAATTTGACACAATTTTAAGAGTGCTATTAGTCTATGGCATAATGGTTTGGGAATATCCATTAGGAGGTTAGGAAAAATGAAGGTTGAGGAGTTTGCTTATCAAGTAGCACTGAGGACTATAGAGATTTTGGAACAGGAACAGCATTACAAAGTCTCCGAAGAACATAGGAAAGCAGTGCTACAAAAAATACTTGCGGAAATCCCTCAAATTCTCAAAAAGGGCGAAAAAAAGAAAGAGGAGAAGTGATTTTTTTAATAAGTATACGAGGGAGAGGAAGTATACAAACTAACCTTTGCAATTAATTACAAAGAGGTAGAGACGAATAATCATTCGTCTCAAAATTAAAGGTCTCTGTAATTCTTGAACGGCAAGGAGAATTTAAGATAGAGAGAAATATTTACTCGGCTCTACATCAGATTATATACTGGTTTATGCATAAGCGGATAAACCGTAGCAAAAGGCTTGGAAATGGCAATGTACAATATAATAAGAAGGAATTTGGTGTTTTTCAAAGGAGGAATTGATAGGTTACACAAGGATAAGTTTGCCTACAGCGTATATACTATTGAAAAAATTAGGTTTCCGATATAATAACCAAAATAATATAGTGAAACGGTCTATATAGCCTTAGGTAAAACAATTAATTTCAATAGATTGATGATGAAATAATGTCTTTTTCTTTTCAATTTACGAAACCTAAAGTGTATAGTCTTCTCAAACACTTTTTTACTCTTCTTCTACTATTTCTTCTATGCACTCTGAGTCTACCTGTAGCGTATGGAGATAACGATAAAAGTATATCTGTAAAGAAAGATTTCATTACACGATATATCCACATCACTTACGATGTCCCCTCAAATGCTCCAAATGAGATATATGTATACTGCTTATGGTCACCTAAAGGCAAAAATGAATGGAAACCTGCTAAGGTTATGCCTTACATCTCTGACACCTCCTTAAAGTTTGTAAGGGATGAGGAATGGAAAGAATGGATATTCAATGGATTTATAAAAGAGTTTTCTGCTGGCGGGCTTAAACGCACAGTTGTATTTAACCCATATCCCGAGGCTCAATCGAACGGCAAAATAGATATAGATTTCCGCATAGAGATTCGCTCGGCGGACGGCAACTTGCTCAGTATTAAAGAGATGCAAATCCAAGAAGACAATTCAGATGTAATTTACATAGAAGATTGGTCTAATGTGCTCCAAAAAGAGTATGTAACTCAGCAAAAAACCGAGGGAGATGCACGGCAATGGATTTTTCAAACTGATTTAGAATTCGTTTCAACAACTTATGGCAATGCACTAATCGGCAGAAAATGGCGTGACGATTTACCTCTACCACAATTATCGTATCCACTAAATTTGCACGGATGGTACGCTATATTCGTATGCACGCCTAAGGATTACTCCATCAGATTACGGCTCTCAGGGGACGAGCGAGCCGATGTGCTTTACTCACCCAAACCTTTTCAGGAAGTGCTCTGGCGATGGTATCCGATGGATAGACAACATCTTGTTCTCCAGCAAGTCCATTATTATCAGGGCTATGTAGAAAGTAGAATGGATTATATAAAGTTGGTTCCACTTTCGGAGGAACAGGCGAAAGAATTAGAAAGCCAATACTACACACCCGATAAAATCGTAATTGCATATTTTGAACCTTATTCGTGGGCATTCTTCGAAGATGTCCAAAGCAATCTACAGCATCGTGAGCCAATGGTCGCTCACAAATTTGCTCGAGTTAATACTGTAGATATTCAAGTTGGCCGTTTCGGAATGAAGGTAGTATACGAATCACGCATCACTGACCAACTACTTTACAACACGATAGGCGACCCTATCGGCGGAGTCATACCCCATACAAGCAATGTTGGCAAAATGCAACAATACACAAACACACTACAAACGGAATCACTATACGCTCACGAATTAGGCTTATCTGTCCACGCGAACTTCGGTGCAACGAATTGTTATCCAGGCACTCCACTACAAAGCGATTTCTCAAAACAGCATCCAGAATGGATGGAAGGCTCTTTTCTTAAATACAATGTACCCGAGGTACAAGACTATATCCTCTCACTCTTCAAAGAAACATTAGAAATTGGTGCGGACGGGCTCTCTATAGATTTTTGCAGGTATCCGGGAGGAATTGATAAACCTGAAACCTGCAACCAATTTCTGCGAAAACTAAAAACACTTCGTAATGAATTTGCTCTCAAAAGAGGAAAAGAAGTGCCACTATTGGTAAGGTTCCCAGCAGAAGGTGTTTCACAATGGGATAAGTTCGACTACCTAACTTGGATAAAAGAGGAACTGGTCGATTATCTCTGTCCAAGCAATATACAGGGTAGACATATCCATTTCGAGGTAGGAAAATATATTGAAGCAGTGCGCGGAACAAAATGCAAACTGCTCCCAGTCATTGATGGACTAAGTTGGGGACCTGAAATGCCCGGACCATTCCTTTGGCGAGTGCAACAACTATACAACCAGGGAGTTGATGGGATATACATTTACCAGGCAGATGCACGGGTATGTATTAATAATCGCCCGCAAGACCGCAGATGCGTAAGACTAATCTCCAGCAGTGAAGCGGTTCGCAAGTGGTGGCAAAATTATGAACAACAAACACCGCAATTCAGTAAGAGAATATGGCTTCAACCCTCTGAAGATGGAGATTTAGAATATCACCCCTGGGAGAGATGCAGAATTTGGATAGAGGGGATTATTCCAGACGAAGTGCAAATTCACCTCGACGGGAAACTCGTTAACACATATAAACAACCCCCGTACATATTAGGAGGTGAAGATTACTCTTACGATAATTTAATCTCACCGGGTAAACATAATTTACTAATCATCGCGAAAA
>CAZZMK010000107.1:0-5873 GCA_964655185.1 uncultured Nitrospirales bacterium
TAAGAAAGCAAAAATTAAAACGAAAAAAGCGTAGAGAAATGAAAGATGATTTAGAATGAACTAACGAAAAATTGGGAGAGAATGTAAAGATAACGGGGTGTGATATTTACGTATAGTTTTATTTGATATGAATTGTTTTTAAAAAATATTCTTGACTTACGACAACATTTGTTATACTATATATGCTATACAAAATATAGTATATACTAATGTATTTGTGGAATATATTGTATGAATGGAGTTAAGAGGAAAGTTCATTTTGTAGGAGTCGGCGGTATAGGGATGAGCGGGCTCGCTGAGATATTATTAAATCTCGGTTATGAAGTCTCTGGCTCTGACCTTAAGAATTCAGAAATAATCCAGCGGCTTGTATCTTATGGACTTAGGTTTTATGAAGGCCATTCTGCTTCGAATGTTGAAGGTGCGGGTATAGTAGTGCGTTCCGCCGCTATACCAGAGGACAATATTGAGATAATAACCGCTCGCAAGCACGGTATCCCTGTTATACATAGAAGTGATTTGCTAGCAGATTTAATGAGGCTAAAACCCAATGCGGTGGCAGTAGGTGGAACGCACGGTAAAACCACCACTACCTCAATGATAGCCTCATTTCTTGAGTATGCTAACATTGGTGCTACAAGTATAATTGGTGGTATTTTGCACCGCAGTGGAACAAATGCTAAATGGGGCACAGGAGATTATTTAGTTGCAGAATCTGATGAGCATGATGGCTCATTTTTGAGACTTCATCCCACAGTTGCAGTGGTCACCTCTATTGACCCTGAGCATTTGGAGTATTATGGCACTATTGATAGCATTAAGCGCGCTTTTACCGAATTTTGTAACAGCGTGCCATTTTATGGGTATTCTATAGTTTGCATAGATGACCCTAATGTGAGAAGTATTGTTAAGGATATTGAAAGTGTTTGCATCACTTATGGACTTAGTGAAGATGCAAATTTACGAGGGGTTGATATAAAAATCAAAGCACCTGAAGACGCAAAATCTTTAATTGAAAAATTGGGAGGAACTATAACTGAGTTTACTGTGATTAGTCAGGATGAAAGATTAGGAGTTAAGGGTACTCTTGGTGTAGTTAGACTTAAGACCATAGGAGTTCACAATGTTAGAAATGCACTTGGTGCTTGTGCAGTGGGACTTTGTTTAGGAATTCGTTTTCCTATAATTATCGGCGGTTTAGAACAATTCGACGGAGTTAGAAGAAGGTTACAAGTTTGTGGTGAAGAGAAAGGCGTACTAGTTATTGAGGATTATGCACATCATCCAACTGAGATTAATACGACAATTGATGCAGTGAAACTCTTAAATCCTGGAAGACTTATTTCTGTGTTCCAGCCACATCTTTACAGTAGAACAAAGTTTTTCTATCAAGAATTCGCTGACGCTTTATCTCAATGTGATATCAGTGTTGTAACAGATATATACCCTGCTCGTGAGGAGCCGATGGAAGGAGTTGATTCTTCTTTGATTGTTAATTCGGCAAGAGAGAAGGGACACAAAGAATTTTATCTTATCAGAGATATGTGGGAGGTCCCCGGCTTTTTAGTGCCTCGATTAAGGCAAGGTGATGTAGTTTTGATTCTCGGGGCAGGAAATATTAACAAAATAGCGCCAAAAGTACTAACAGAACTAAAGGGGGAATAATATGACTGTTTTGCTTGGTATAGTTACCGAGTCGCCCACTGAAAGAAGAAAAAGATTTAAGAAAAAAAGGAAATCATGGCGTACCTTAGTTAGGTGGGTTATTGGAATTGTTATATTCCTTGTGGTTTTATTCTTATTTGGTTTTGCTTTTGAATATGCTCTTGACTCACCTAAGTATGTAATAAAAAATGTTGAAGTAGATGGATTAAAGGCTACAAGTAAAGAGATTTTATTAAAGCAGGCTGGTTTAAAAATTGAAGGAGAAAACTACTTCGATGTAAGTCCCTGGGAAATCAAGAGGAAATTGCTGGCTCTCCCAAGTATAAAGTATTGTGAAATTCAAAAAATCTTCCCAGATACAGTAAAGATAAAAATAGAAGAAAAAATACCTTTTGCTACATTGTATATTGCTGACAATTTGTATCTAATAGACCATACTGCGAAGGTATTAAAGAAAATATACTCAATAAAGGAAAAGGTTGGTCCGATAATAACAGGTATAGAATCTTTTTCAGAATTGAAAGAAGGTGATTACATAGACGACGAAGGTTTATGGGGTGCCATGGAGTTCTGGTATGAATTCAATCAGATTTCGAAAAAAGTAAATTTAACTATTTCGGAAATAGTTGTCGATAGTGGGAGCATAAAGGTATTTTTCAACGAAATCCCTTGCGAAACGAGATGGAAAAGAGAAGAACTAAAATCTCAAATCCAAAAATTTAGTTTGGCAATGAAAAAAATAGACATAAAAAAAATTCCTTGTTATGAATATTTAGATTTTAGATTTGGAGAAGATATTGTGTTTAGGTAATACAAGAATGGGCGTCTCAAATAAACCTTAATTTTGGAGGAACTAATTATGACTACCAAATTTACGTTGATTGATAATTTAGCAAATGAAGGTGAAAACTTGCCTACCGACCAGTCGATAGGTAAACCTTTCACAACAGAAGAATCAAAAACAGAATTTCCAAAAGATTTCGCAAACAATAATATACTAATCAAAGTCTGCGGTATAGGCGGAGGTGGAGGAAATGCCATAAACAGGATGATAGAAGCAGGAATGCGAGGAGTAGATTTTGTCGCTATTAATACAGATTGTCAGGCTCTTTCCTGCTCCCTTGCAACCATTAAAGTTCAGATTGGTGATAAAATTACAGGTGGCTTAGGGGCTGGTTGCATTCCCGAGATAGGAAGTAAATCGGCGATTGAGGATAAAAATAGGATAAAGGAGGCAATCGAAGGAGCAAATATGGTTTTTCTAACTGCGGGTATGGGTGGGGGCACAGGTACAGGTGCTACACCAATCGTTGCTGAAATTGCCAAAAGCCTCGGCATTCTCACTATTGCTGTAGTAACTCTACCTTTTAGTTTTGAAGGTGAAAGTAAGATAACCCTGGCTAAAGAAGGGATAAAAAAATTAAAAGAATATGTAGACGCACTAATAGTTATACCCAACGATAATGTAGCCGATATCTCTGATATGTCTGTACCTGAGGCTTTTCTTAAAGTAGATGAAATTCTCCATAACGGCATTAGGTCTGTTACTGACTTAATAACTCGTCCACAATTATTGAATGTGGATTTTGCCGATATAAGAACCGTTTTACAAAGGAGTGGCCAAGCCCACTTCGGAATTGGTATTGGAAAAGGAGAAAATAGAGCCGAGGTAGCAGTTATGGACGCCATCAATAGTGATTTACTAAGAGGAAGAAGTGTAGCTGGGGCACGCTCTGCAATACTTTCTGTCCATGGGGGCTCTGATATGAAAATTGGTGAAGTTAAGATAGCAGGTAATAAACTTATGGATATTCTCGGAAATAATGCCATAATTAAATTAGGAGCAACTATAGAAAAAGAACCGATGGATACCATTAAAGTTACTCTAATAATAGCAGGTTTTCCTGAAAGTGATTCATATATTCACAATACTCATGCGATGTCAATTGATTCAGTCAGCAACTTGAGTAATATTCCTATCGCTCCAGAAATTCCTTCTTCTATTTCTACTAATTTCAATGCTATATTTGAGCCAAAAAAAATTACTAAGGAACAAAATACTGACACCAAACCATTGAATCAGAGTATAATTAATAATAAGATGGAAAAAGAGGTAGAGAAGGAAAAACCTAATAAATATGATGAACTTTTCCCAAAAGAATCTTATACTTCACCAAATAAAGAAGTCGACGAGAGGCAGAAGTCAGCCACGACGGATATACCGTCCTGGTTAAAGAAATACATAAGCAGATAAACTAAAAGGCTAATTATGAGTTCATCGTCTATAAGAGATGAGTTTATTAAAATACTTCAGAGGGCTGTTCAAAAAGATGCCTCCGATATTCATTTGAAAACTGGTAGCCCACCTTATTTTCGAATAAATGGGGAACTTGTGTCTGCAGAAGGTGAACCAATATATCCCGAGGCAATGGCGCAAATATTGAATTACATCTTAACTGATGAGCAGTTAAAGATGTTCTCGCAAAGAGGTGAATTAGATCTCTCTTATCACGAAAAAGGAGTAGGTAGGTTCCGTGTGAATATTTACAGACAAAGAGGTAGTATTTCCTGCGTAATGAGAAGAATAAGAACGAGGGTTCAAACATTTGAAGAACTAAATTTGCCTCCTCAAGTGGCAAGATTTGCTGAACTCCAGAGAGGTTTAGTACTTATCGCAGGTACAACAGGAAGCGGGAAGTCAACCACTTTAGCATCGATAATTGAATACATTAACAATAACCGCCACTGCCACATAGTAACTATTGAAGACCCAATTGAATATGTTTTTGTTGATAAGAAAGCAGTTATTAGTCAGCGAGAAATTGCAATTGATACTTATGACTTTGCAACCGCACTCAAGGCGGTTATGAGACAAGACCCCGATGTAATAGTAATAGGTGAGATGCGAGACCCTGAAACCTTTGTAGCTGCAGTTCAAGCCTCCGAGACAGGTCATCTTGTATTTAGCACCCTCCATACCACTAATGTTATGCAAACGATAGATAGAATTGTTGATTTCTTCCCCCCAAATCAGCACGACCAAATCAGGTCTCAACTTTCTATGCACCTAAAAGCGATTATGTGTATGCGTCTCCTACCTCGTGCTGATGGAAGGGGAAGAGTTCCCGCATGTGAAATCCTATTTAATACTCCTATAGTAAAAAGGTTGATTAAGGAAAATAGAATCTCTCAATTAGATACCGCAATTCAGCAGGGTAGAGATATCGGAATGCAATCTTTCAATGATAGTTTGCTTCAACTTGTAAAGAAAGGCTTAATTACTGTCGAGATAGCATTAGAAATGTCAGATAATCCAGAAGAACTTCAGATGATGATACAAGGTATTCACCTCAGTTCGAAGAGAGGAGGAATTCTTAAATAGTAAAAATAAAATTTACTCTAACCTCCCAGTAATTTATCTTTAAGTGTCGATATGAGTTCAAGTAGAGATGTTTTTAATTCACTAAATAAATCTGGAATTTCCTCTGTTTCCAAGGTTTTAGAATTACAAACTTTTTCTTCCAAAACCTTAGCCAAATTACTAACCTTCACCCCTCCAATCATACCTGCAGAACTTTTAAGTGTATGAATTACTTTTAGAAAAGAATCTGCATCATTATTTTTAAGTGCTTCCTCTGCAGATGTAATGTGTTTTTCAGATGTCTCAATAAAGATTTTTGCAGTCTCTATTAAAAGTTCTAAATCATTATCTAATCTTTTTAATGCTGTTTTTTTGTCAAATACTATATCTTCTTCGGTTTCGAGTGTTTCAGTTTCTTTAGAATTATCTTCTATTCTTCGCTCTATATATCTTTTCACCGTTTCTATTAACTTAGTAGGCGAAACTGGCTTAGATAGAAAATCATCCATTCCTGCTTCTATACATTTTGCCTTATCCTCCTCAAATGAGTATGCTGTCAGTGCAATTATCGGTACTTTTGTTTCCTTTCCCGATTCCAACTCTCTAATTTTCTTAGTTGCTTCATAACCATTTATTATAGGTAACTCTATGTCCATTAAGATTAAGTCGTAAGGATTATTTGTGAACTTCTCCAGAGCCTCTTCACCATTATTAGCCATATCTACTTTATAGCCCCTTTTCGTTAAAAATTCGAATATAACTCTTTGATTTACAGCGTTATCTTCTGCTACTAGAATTCTCTTTGATTCCTTTTTAGATTCCTCTTCAATTAAATAAGTTCGTGGTC
>CAZZMK010000108.1:0-3484 GCA_964655185.1 uncultured Nitrospirales bacterium
CTTATAGATGGAGGATTGACTTCTGTAACTGGATCTAGATTATTGAGAACAGGTCTTTTTTCAGCCGCCATTTCTCTAGTTCCATCAATATATGACGTAATCGTAAACAAAAGACCGATTTCTGAAGCCCTACCAAAGGAACATTTAGCTGGAATATTGCTTGGAAGTGTTGGTAGTGTTGCTGGTAGCCTTATTCCTATTCCTGGCTTAAACTTACTTACTTCAATGGCCTTAGGTAATATAGGCTACTCTATTGGGTATAGACTTTTTGGTGATAACAGGAACTATACAAAAGAAGAGTCTGCAGTACAACAAGTATCTCAGTTCTTTTTACAGCCACAAAAACAGCCTATAGAACAACAATCAATGATTCTTCCACAAGTTACACTAACCTATACGCAACAAACACCAGAAGACAATCGCAAAGTTAAACTTCCTGTTGAAGTTGTTTTAGAAAATGTAAAAAATGATGGAAACTTTTTATCTTTACAAAACTCCTCTTTAGGTATTGGAAATATTGACAACACTCAGAAATTTCTAGAAAATATGGAAACCCTGAATTTAACATTTCCCTTAGTAAATCAGCAACTTTTAGGCTTTTCTTCTTCCCTTGGCTTTGCTAATCTTGGACTAAAGGGATTTTCAACTAACATTCTAAACATTTCTGAAATTCTAAGTAAAGTTAACAAAGGAGAGTTAGCAAAAGAAGGAATTTCAATGTTAGCTGGAGTTGGAGCAGGTGCAGTTGCTTTCCTTACAGATTTCTATCTAAGTTCTCTCAATAGAGGATTTGATATTTACTATCAGCAGTTTGTTCAACAAGGGATTTTACCTCAATTTGTAAGAACACAACTTGGAAGAACTGTTGCAGAAATCAGCGCTAATTTGATCACTCCTGAAACTGGATTGCTTTTTAAAGGTCCACTAAGTGTAGCAGGTTTGGGTTTTGAAAGAACAGAATTGTTGGCCGCCGCTTCTAGAATTGCTTCTACCTATACTGTGAGAAGTGCAGAAGATTTAGCGAATTCTCTAAAACAAGCCGCTAATGTAGCTAGGGTATTTGGTGTGTCTTTAGGAGAGTCTGTAAATTCTATTGGCCTTTTGAGAAGATCGCTTTTGGAATATGATGATTTCTTTAAAGCTTCTTTTGCGGCTACAGGAACAACAGATTACTCTGCTTTCTCTAAACAACTAGCTGAAGCGCTCATTAGTGCATCTACATCTTTAGCTGTTCGTCAAGGAAGAAGACCCTCAGAATACCTTGAGTCTTTCGCAATAATTCAAGGAGTATTTTTAGCCTCTCAAAATGCCGCTTTAAGAGAATTAGCTAGAAACAATATTGAAATTGTTCAAAATGCGATCTCTTCACTAAACGATTTTATTCGTGGTGGTTTGTCTAATCCTGTAGCGGGCGGTATAGCGATTCGTGCTGGCCTCACTCCTTTAGAAATTCTACAAGGTGGCACACCTGAAAATCTAGTTCGTGTTTTAAGACAAATATCTATAGAACTAGGATTACCTGGATCTTATATTGGCGGCCAATTTACTTCCCAAGCAACTAACTACTTATTGCCTCTTATACAACAGACTCTAGGATTGCAAAATATCAATCCAGAAGCTTTCAGGGAAATATTTGGAGCTATTGTGTCAGGTAAGGAGGGAGAAGCTTTACAAAGACTTAGAGAGGTTCGTGGTATATCGGGAAGAGCGCCTGATCAAGACTTTGGAATGAACATAGACGAGCTTAACAAATCCTATCAAATGTTGACAACAGCTTTAAGCAAAAACACAGATGCTATTGTAAATCTCAATCAAGGTATAAATAAACTTGCCGCTAGAATACTATCTGTAGGTGATGTTATATTAGAAAACATTCTAGATGGGTTTTCTGCAGGAATTGAAGCATTTTTGAAATCTCTTGGACTTAACCCTGCTGACTACATAAAACCAAACAGAAAAGAGTCTACTGGTCCTACAGGTGGAGGTGGATTAGGAATACGAGAACACGATGAAATTGGAAAAACTTACACCCCAAATACAACAGGAACCTACCTAATCATAAAGAATCCTACTCTTGTGAAGGAAGAAGAGTTTGTAGATTTTGTTAGAAAAATTTATGAAATAGAAAGCAAAAAGAGATAAACTATATAATAGTTAACGATGAAAAAGTTTTATCCAAATAACGCAAAACTTTACAACAGCGCAAACATTACGTCAACTATCAATGAAAACAGTAGTGATTTGACAAAGGCTTTGCACAAATTTTTAGGAGGCGGTGTTTATACGAACTCTGGAGGATTTGAAAGTTCTGTTTATACCGAAACAGGTGGTGTCATTCAAACTTTTGGTCTAACTGGAAATAATGAGGTGTTGTATCTAGAGGAAGACAAGTTTGGTTTAGTAAAAAACGAACTCCAAAACTTTTCTATCATTTTTGATGAAAACACTCCTCTAAATGGCTCTATAGCTAATCCTATAGAAATTCCTGTTTATTTCAAGTACGTTCCTCCATCAAACAACGAACATTCTTCATTACATACGCTGTACGATTTGTTAGCTGTTTTTGTTAATGGTACTCCTCTAAAAGTTTCTGACGAATATTCTCTAATTTATTCTTCCGGGGATAAAAGAAGTATCTACTTCAATTATTTAAGACAAGGACTTGTCTACCCGGACCCTGTTGATAAAAATGGTAGATTTTTAAAGGAGTTGATCTCTCCTGGTGGAATTTCTATTTCTGATCTTTCTAATATTTCTGATTCTGGTACTGTTAATTTGCGGTTTAAGTTTTTGAAAGGCAAAACTATTTCAAAAGAACTTGTTCTTTTTGTTAACAGGTCCAACAACTACAGTTACTATCACGTTCCTTACGGTTTTCCTAAATATCCTAACGGACTTTTCTACATAGAAAACCCTGATGTTCCTTATGGAATAAAAATTGTTCTTGGTAATGTTCTTGATGGAGTATCGTCTTCAGACAAAATAGGTTTCTTTTTCGCTACAAGGGCTATTAGAAAGTCTGCTGGTATAACAACAAACGAATACATTACTGGAATAAAAAACTTGAAAGAAGACCTTCTTAACGATCTTCCACTAATTTTAGCTATTAACGAGTCAGACGGTTCTATTTTAGATATTTCTTTTATCAATAGAAACATTTCTCCGGGAGCTATTTCTTTTAATCCATTATCTGGAAATTTCTTTTTGAATCCCACTTGGTTGCCAAATCCAAATTCAATAGTCTTATTTGGCGATATTCCTTACGAACCTCCCCTTCACATTTCTGCTGAAGTTGATTACGTCAACAACATAACTATTTGGGGCTATCCTGGTCTTACTATTAGGAGAACTTCTTCCTCTCCTTATTCTGTGTACATAAGAAATGTTGAAGTAGTTGAAGAAGCTAACAGTATTTTTGATGTCAACTCAAAGGTTTCTTCTTTGAAGGCTTCTTCTAAAATTATTCCAATGTTTTTCCCTAGTG
>CAZZMK010000109.1:0-5320 GCA_964655185.1 uncultured Nitrospirales bacterium
TACTTTACTAAACCTATTTTGTATTTAGTAAAATCCAAAGGAAGAGGGAAAAAGATGAACTTACTAAAAGTAAAATTTACAGTGGCGTCCTTAATAATACTTATCTCAGCAATACTTACGTTAGCCTCTTGTTATAGAGGCTACCATAGCATAAAAGTAGATGGAGAAAAAAGATACTATAGAATCTACGCCCCTAAAGATATAAACTCCGAAGAGAAGGTTCCTTTGCTTCTCGCTTTGCATCAGTTCAGTGATACCGCAAAAGGGATGGAAAAACTTACAAGGTTTAATGAGTTGGCAGAAAGAGAAAAATTTATTGTGGTTTACCCCCAAGGAAAATGGCGAATATGGAAAACAGACCCCCTTCCTAACAAAGATACTAAGTTTCTCGATTTACTTATTGAACATCTTGTTAAAACCTATCCAATAGACCCTGAGAAAATTTATGCTACCGGTGCATCTGCTGGTGGGATGATGATTCAGGCTTATGCATGCTATTCAAAAAAATTGTCGGGCATAGCGCCAGTAATGGGGAGTATGCTAAATAGATATACAGATGAAAGAAACCCGTCTAAAAGAATACCCGTGTTAATTATCCACGGTACAGCCGACCCGATAGTTCCATACAACGGCGGAGAGACTAATGCAGGACCTGGTAGAACCGCAAATTTCATTTCTGCAGAAGAAAACACAAAGTGGTGGGCAAATAAATACAAATGCGATTCGTCGCCAGAAATAATCAAAATGCCAGATTCAAATCCCCAAGATGAATTCTATTCTGAACTAATACTCTTCCCTTGTGAGCCTCCAGTGGCTCATATAAAAATATATGGAGGAGGTCATACTTGGGCAGGAAGGAAAAATTATTACCCAAGATTTATAGTGGGTCCCACTGCACCAGAACCAGATATCTCCTTAATAATCTGGAAGTTTCTAAGCACAGGAAAAGTTCTTGAGAATTAACCCTATATCTTAAACCTCCACTCTTCCACTCTGATATAATTAAGCCTACCAAAAAACGAGAAATTTATGGAGGTTCTATGGTATCTGCAATAGTCTTAGCAGGAGGAAGAGGTAATAAGTTTTTCCCTTATGCCACCATAAGAAACAAAGTGTGTTTTCCTATATTAGGCACTCCTTGTGTGCTTAGATTGGCTAATCAATTAATACAATCTGGCGTAAAAAATATAGTTATAGTAACAGGATACAAAGAGCAATCAGTCAGATATGCTCTAAGAAACCTTAAAGAAGTAACCTTCGCCAAAACCGAGGGAAATGAAGATATTGCAACTGCAATCAGAAAAGCAATTGATTTAGTAGAAACTGAGGAGGTACTAATCATCCATGGCGACATTGTAACCACTGAGCAAAACATAAAAGAATTCCTCTTTTCACGTAAATCTTCCAACTCTGAGGTCTCTATGCTCATTTCCGAAAATCCTCCTGAACCCATACATACTCTAAGAGTTTATATTTCATCAAATGAATTTGATTGTTTCGACTATGATGGGAAATCTTCTATATGGTTTTGCAATGCTATAATTGGCAACACTTATATAATTCGAAAGTCCGCACTAAACGAAACTGGCTATTCGAAAGATGTACCCGTAGGAGCAATGCCAGAACCTCAGGGCTCACTCATTTCAATAATTGAAGCAATAAAAGATTCGAATGTTTCTATTTCAGTAATTAAATCCAAAGATTTCTTGATTGACCTAAATCATCCTTGGGACGCCCTAAAGGCAAACCAATTAGTGCTACATTATCTATTTGAATCACTGGAAGAGAATAAAAGCCACGACACAGCAAAAATTAGCGATGGAGCAGATATCTCCAGCAATGCAAAAATTATTGCATGTGAGAATACGGTAATTGAAAAAGGGTGTATAGTTCAAGGAAACCTATATTTAGGCAGGGGAAGTCAAATAAGCAAAGGTGCTATTGTCTCAGAAAATGTATTCATAGGTCATGATTCTTTAATTACAGAATACTCTAAATTACATGCAGATACTGTAATTGGAAATAATAATCGAATAGCATTCTCGGCAGAATTCTACGGACTAACCTTGGACAATGTTTTTATGATTCATAATTGCTGTATATCAGGAATATTAGGCTCTAATGTAGATATTGGAGCAGGTACAATCAGTGCCACTTGGAGGTTTGATAATAAAGTCAGAGAAATAATTTGTGAAGGGAGAAAGGAAATGCCTCCATATTATGGAAATTTAAGTTATATTGGAGACTTTTGCAGAACAGGAGTAGGAGTAATGCTAATGCCAGGAGTAAGAGTAGGAGCATATTCATGTTTAGGTCCTGGCACTATTATAAGAACTGATATTCAACCAAATACCCTCATACTATGTGAGCAAAAACTTAACATTGAGAAATGGGGACCAGAAAAATACAACAACTACTAACTTATAAGGTTTGTAATATGGACGGGTCAAAGATTAGAGGTATTATTTGCGCAATCTTAACACCTTTTACCCGAAACGGTAAAAATATTGACCATGACAAATTACATAAACTCGTGGACTTCCTACTTGAGAAAGGATGCCATGGGTTGTTTGTAGGTGGAACAACAGGAGAAGGGCTAATTTTATCGCTGGAAGAAAGAAAAGAATTGCTCGAAAGTGTCCTAAAAGTAGCAGGCAAAAAGTGCATGGTAATTGCACACACAGGAACATTTGATTTGAGGTCCACAATTGAACTTACCGCTCATGCAGTGGAAAAGAAGGCTTTTGCGGTAGGAATAGTAACCCCAGGCTATTACTATTATGATGAGGAAGCACTATTCCAATATTATTCCACTATCGCCAAAGAATTCCCAAGATTTCCAATACTACTTTACAACATACCATCTTGCGCAAGAAACTTCTTATCAAATACTCTCATTCTTAGACTAGCAAAAAAACATCCCAACATCGTAGGGGTAAAAGACAGCACAGGTAATATGGTCAACCTCTCAGAACTTCTCACAAGTAAGCCCGTTGGTTTTGCGGTAATAAACGGTGTAGATGAATATGGGTATCAAGCGTTTCTCGCGGGAGTACAAGGAGCAGTATCAGGAACAGCAAATGTAGCACCTGAATTTTATTTAGGTGTGTATGAAAACTGTATGAAAAGGAGATTACCAGAAGCGTGGATATACCAAACTCAGTTAACAAAACTTTGCCAGATTCTTCAATATGGTAGGAATTTAGGTTTATTCAAGTATGCACTCAAATTGAGAGGGATAGACACAGGGTATGTGCGTCCGCCACATCGAGAACCAACAGCATTAGAGAAAAAAGAAATTGAAAAGCACCTAAAACAATTAAACCTTATATGAACTGAGTAAACAATCCTTCAACCACTCATTTTATTAGAATTCTCTTTACTTAAAAGTGTTTCCAAAAAGTGAAGAATAATAACGCCCATTCCGACCATCATCAGCACTAGAAATAGCACGAGAAAAGTATATTCAGAAGGCAATAACGAAACTATATATGCAAGAAAACCCATACAAATTGAGAAGTAATAAAGTGAAAAAACTGCCTGCCGTTGAGTTAAGCCTAATCTCAAAAGCCTATGGTGCAAGTGGTCCTTGTCGGGTAGGAAAAAGCCCCCTTGAACCGCCCTTTGCATCCTGCGGAGAAAACTCAAAAAAGTGTCGAGAAAAGGCACCGCAAGAACTACTATAGGAACTGTGAGAGCAACCATCGTTATTCCTTTTCGACGCTCAACAAGTGTAGCACATCCAAGAATAAATCCGAGAAATAATGCTCCTGTATCGCCCATAAATACTGATGCAGGATGTGAATTATAAATTAAAAAGGCTATAGCACAACCCAAAAGTATGCTCATTACAACACAAGTAAAGACTTGCCCATTCCTATAAGCGATGGC
The DNA here is from genome assembly GCA_964655185.1 of uncultured Nitrospirales bacterium. Taxonomy (GTDB): domain Bacteria; phylum Hydrogenedentota; class Hydrogenedentia; order Hydrogenedentales; family Hydrogenedentaceae; genus Hydrogenedens. The sequence goes on from CAZZMK010000109.1 coordinate 3,892, forward strand.
AAAAATAGTAGCAGAACAAATAGCCACCTGCCCCGCCGCTAATCCATCAAGACCATCTGAAAAATTAATTGCATTCATTACTCCAACAATCCATATAGGTGTAATAAGTAAAGCAAGCCAACCAAGATTTAATGTACCCCCTAACGGATGAGCCACAGCGGTAGTCTTAAATCCCCAGTAGTACAGAAGAAGTCCTAATAAAATTTCTATAATGAGTTTCCTGCTTGCTGGGATAGAAACCAAATCATCCAAAAGCCCCATCAAAACTACTGCAGTCCCAACCACCCCCATTAGGAAAAGCCTATGGTCCCAAAGTTGTGGATGGAAGCGTAATATATAAAGTGACGCGATAAGATAAGCCAAATAAAACGCCATCCCGCCAAGATATGGAATAGGCTTTTTATGAATTTTCCTCTTCATATCTGGCATATCTACAACACCAAGTTTGAGCGCCAACCATTTGAACACAGGTACAAAAATTACTGTTATCAAAAAAGAAACTAAACATATAGCAATGAATAAATATATTTGAGAACTAATCATTTTTTACCTCCCCCTTCATAATACCTACAATAGCCACTGGAATTTTCTTCTTTCCTGGTTCATATCTCGCCCAGTTTTGCAAAGCAGTGCCTTCCTCTGCCCCCTTAACACCAACACCAGCAAAAGCATAAGAGTAGCCAAATATCTTCTGTTCCCAACCATCGTATGTTTTTTTCGAAAAACCAAAAGAAATTAAGGCTTCTTCGAGTTCAGTTGTCATATTTTCCGACGCCTCATCTGCAACTGCAAAAACTCCTACATACCCATTCGGAATTTCTTCTAAAAATTGAGCCATCCTTGTCGCTTCATTCTTGCTTTCCCAAACATCAAATCTATCTGAACGAAAAATCCTATGAGGAAATGGCGTAAACACCACTACATAAAATCCTCGCCGATTGCCTCCATAATTTCGTCCCTGATATAAAATCTGAGCACCACTTCCTTCTGAACTACCCTCACTAACAATAAAAATATCATCCATAAACTTCTCTTTTGTTGCACCCACCTCCGAATTAAAACAGAACTCCGCACCCGACAAACTAAGAAAGTCAAGAATATGAGATTCAGTAAATTCTATGTTATCCAAACATTTCCACGCACTATAAGTAAGCGCTTTCCATACCGAACGAATCATTCGTTTCTGATTCTTATCTAAAACATATGAAGATGACAATTGATTTTTCAGAGAAACTAATAAATTATCTTTTGAATCTATTTCGGAAGAGTGGCAAGCATCAAGTAATTCATAAACATTCTTGCGCAACTCGAGCCTTTCGTTACTTAAATCCTTCTAATTCTACTTACCAATATCCTCCAACAAAGAAAAAATTTGCGGATCTGGAGGTCTAAAAGTTAGAAGGGCTATTCTAATTTCCCTTTCAGCCTC
>CAZZMK010000110.1:0-9161 GCA_964655185.1 uncultured Nitrospirales bacterium
GTCTCTATACATTTTAATATGTAGTCAAATCCCTCAGAAGGATACGCCTCACCTGCTACCAACAATATTCGTTTATGTCCTTGGTCTACAAGTGCTTCCACTTCTCGCCTTACCTCTTCCTGATTAAGTGCCTTTCGTCTAACAAGTTTATTACTTCTTCGAAATGCACAATACAAACACTCGTTCTTACACAAATTGGAAACATATAGAGGCGCAAACAATACCAACCTTTTACCATAAATCTCTTCTTTAACCTTTCTGGCAGTATCAAACATTTCCTTTAGCAAGTCAGGGTCACTTATCGCAGAAAGAGAAGCAATTTCTTCATCATTAAGTCCCTTTAACTCTAAAGCCTTTGCCAAAACTTCACGGATATAGGAAGCATCCTTGCGAACTTTATTACTCAAAATATTGTAAATGTCCCCTTCATTTATAGGGACCTTGTAATCTTGCGTAGCCATATATTTTTCTCCTATTCCCAAACATCTTATATTTACCTATCAGTTAGTTTTCGAACAACCTCAACTAATCTCTTGGGCTCTATCGGCTTACAAATAAACTCATCTACCATTAAATCCTTTTTATCCTCTTCTGTTACAGGTGCCAGGTCATATCCCAACTTAGATGATACGCCCGTAATCATTATGATAGGCACCTCCGCATATAATTGTCTTGCTTTTCTAACAAAGTTAACCCCCTCGTCTATTTCACCCATCATTAAATCAGTTATTATCAAGGAAACTTGATTGGCTTCTAAAAATTTCAGGGCTTCCACAGAAGTGGAATAAGTATGAACATTATATCCTGCATTCTCCAAGATAATTCTACAACTCTCTAAAACATCTACATCATCATCTAAGACAAGTATATCCATATCCTAAAACCTCAAAACAAAAACTTTATTAGCGTAGGGGTATACACTATTATATACCCCTTTTCCTCTAACAACAGTACTACTTTATTTTTTCCACTGTTTTGTCTCGTAACTTCCTACACCTTTGACCTTTGGTAATAATGAGTATGTAGTAAATGATGCGATTTTTCACTTAGGGGATGACCGAGAAATTCCTGATAAAGTTGAATTATCTCTGGATTCTTGTGAGACTTTCTTATAGGCTTCCCTTCATCTTCTTGGTATATTGCTTGAATCCTTGCTTTACGAACATTGTTAGTGGTAAGTCTCGGTTGGCCACCACCACCTATACAACCTCCAGGACATGTCATAATTTCGACAAAGTGATAATTTCTTTCACCTGACCGAACAAGTTCTATAAGTTTCCTTGCATTCCCCAATCCATGCGCTACTGCAACATTTAAAGTTACTCCTTCAAGGAATGACCACTCCGGAATGCAACCTTCAATCTTTATAGAGGCTTCTTTGATACCTTCAAGACCCACTATAGGTGTGACATGTAGTTTTTCAAAAGGAAGGTCCCTGCCCGTGATTATTTCATAAACAGTCCTTAACGCAGCTTCCATTACACCTCCAGTGTTAGCAAATATATCTGCAGCACCACTTGAGGCACCAAGTGGTGAATCCTGCTTACCGTCGGGAAGACTTGCAAAGTCTATTCCAGCCATCTTAATCATTCTTCCTAATTCACGTGTTGTTAGTACATAGTCAACATCACGAACTCCGGATGCATTCATTTCAGGCCTTTGATGTTCATATTTCTTCGCTGTACACGGCATTACAGACACCACAATTATATCTTCAGGTTTCTTCCCAATCTTTTCTGCATAATATGTCTTCGCTATTGCCCCAAACATTTGTTGAGGGGACTTGCATGTTGATAAGTGAGGTAACATGTCGGGATAAAAGTGCTCGAAAAACTTAATCCATCCAGGAGAACAACTCGTGAACATAGGAATAGGGACATCTTTGCCTTCTACCAATTTTTTCTTCAGCCTCTCTAAAAGTTCATTACCCTCTTCAATAATTGTAAGGTCCGCTGCAAAGTTCGTATCAAAGACCGCATCAAAGCCTAACCTTCTTAATGCAGTCACCATTTTTCCAGTGACGAGTGTGCCTGGAGGCAATCCAAAACATTCTCCTAATGCTGCACGGATGGCAGGTGCAGTTTGGACTACCACTACCTTATTAGGGTCATCAAGTGCCGAGAAAACTTCCGCTATTTGGTCTTTCTCCACAATTGCTCCCACTGGACAAACCGCACTACATTGACCACACTGAACACAGACTACATCATTCAAATTTGAAGCAAACGCAGGCCCTATAACCGTTTCAAAACCTCTATACTGAGGAAATAGTCCGCCTACACCTTGTACCTCATTACAAACAGTCACACACCTCCTACATAATCCACATTTCGCAGTATCTCTAATAAGTGCAGGTGTACTATCATCTACGATTCGTCTGCTTTTCTCTCCTTGATACCTTATCTCTTTGATTCCAAGCGTTCGAGCAAGTGCCTGAAGTTCGCAATCTTCATTTCTAACGCAGGTCTGGCAATCTCCATCGTGGTCAGAAAGTAATAGTTCTAAAACCATTTGGCGTGCTTCTCGAACCCTCTTCGTATTTGTTTTGACCTTCATTCCATCAGACACGGGCATTACACACGAGGCAACAAGTGTTCTCGCACCTTCTACTTCAACAAGACATACTCTACACGCACCAATTGCCTGCACCTCTTCAAGATAGCAAAGAGTTGGAATATTAATCCCTGCTTTTTTAGCAGCTTGTAAAATCGTAGTTCCCTCAGGAACCTCAATAGTAATTCCATCTATTGTTACTTTTGGCATAAATCTTACTCCTCTTCAATTATTTATTTGTTTTGGCAGTTACTTTATTTTCTCTATAATCGCATCTTAAGCACCTTCGTGCCTCTCTTATTGCAATAGCCTCTGTAAATGGAAGTTCAACTTCATTGAAATTATGCACCCGTTTCTCAACAGGGAGAAGTTTCATTCTTGCTCTCGGAAAATCAACAGGGTCGGCTTCTGGGTCAAATTCGGTATCTACAATATAAGGCTCTCTCCAGAATGCGTGTTCTTCCCCTGTAAGATACTTATCTATTCCTACCGCTGCTCTCTCTCCAGCACCAATTGCTTCTGCTACGGAAGCAGGTCCTGTAGTTATATCACCACCTGCAAACAACCAATCTACAGAGGTTTGATTATAAAGTGGGTCTACCCAGATAAACCCAGATGGCGTAAGTTTTACATCTAATCCATCTAAGTACTTCTTCAAATCTACTGTCTGACCAATTGCTGCGATAACCTGATCCGCTTCTTCAATAAATGGTTCTTCACCTGCGCGAGCCTCAGGTCTTCTTCTACCTGTTTTGTCATATTCACCTAACCACATATGCTGGCACTTTACACCTACAACCTTTCCATTCTCAGTAAGTATCTCAATGGGTGCAACTAACATCTTCAAAATCACACCTTCATTAACTGCTTCGTCCACTTCCTCTTTATAGGCAGGCATTTCTTCTCTTGTTCTCCTGTATAGAATTGTTACTTTCTCAGCGCCAAGTCTAATTGCGGTTCTCGCCGCATCTATTGCCGCATTACCACCACCAATTACTACCACTTTCTTCCCTACTTTCACACTACCTCGCAAATTGTATTCCCGCAAGAAATCAATTGCTTCAACAACACCTTCTGCATCTTCTCCGGGTATCCTTAACCTCTGACCCATCGGAGCACCTATACCAAGGAAGATAGCTTCATAACCATCGTTTCTAAGGCTCTGAAGGGTAAAATCTCTACCAAGTGCTTTTTCTGTTTCAATTACAACACCCATTCTCTCTATCATTCTTATTTCTCTTGCCACTTCCTCACGAGGTAAACGATATGCAGGTATTGTTTGCACCAACATACCGCCTGGTCTGGGTGCTGACTCAAATACTCTCGGTTGATACCCTAATCTGGCTAAGAAGTAAGCACAAGTAAGACCTGCAGGACCGGCACCAATTATGGCAATTTTTCTCTTTGCATTTTCTTCATTCTCCCTAATCTCTGGAAGTTGGATAGTTACTTCTTGTTCAACCATAAATCTCTTCAGCCCTCTAATAGAGACTGGCTCATCAAGTGTGCTTCTCCTACATTTATCCTCGCAGGTGTGGAAACACACACGGGCACACACAGATGCAAATGGATTTTGGTCTCTGTGAACCCTTAAAGCCTCTGCATACCTCTTTTCCGCAATAAGAGAAACAAACCCTGGAATGTATACATTGGCCGGGCAAGCACTCATACAAGGCGCTCTAACCAATGATGGACATACCCCAGCAGGGCACTTTTTCTCCCGAATATGTATTTCAAACTCTTCCCTAAAATGCCTTATAGCAGATAACACTGGGTTAGGAGCAGTTTGACCTAATCCACATAGGGCTGTATCTTTTATCTTTGTTCCTAACTCAATAAGTTTTTCTATATCACCTTCCTCACCTCTACCCTCGCACATTCTATTCAGAATTTCTAACATTCTCTTAGTCCCAACTCGACACGGAACACACTTCCCACACGATTCGTCTTGAACAAAATCAAGGAAGAATCGAGCCATATCTACCATACAAGTATCTTCATCCATTACGATTAAGCCCCCTGAACCCATAATAGCACCGAGTTCTTGAAGGGTTTCATAATCTACCGGAACATTAAGGTATTGCTTCGGGATACATCCACCAGATGGTCCACCTATCTGCGCCGCCTTAAATTGCTTACCTTTAGGAATTCCACCACCGATATCGTAAATAATCTCACCAAGTGGAATCCCTATCGGCACTTCCACTAACCCAGTGTTATTTACCGCCCCCGCAAGAGCGAATACTTTGGTTCCTTTACTCTTTGCAGTACCAATAGATGCAAACCAGTCACCCCCTTTGAGAATAATTACAGGGATATTTGCATAAGTTTCCACATTATTTAACAAACTTGGCTTTTCCCAGAGTCCTTGATATGCAGGGAAAGGAGGTCGAGGTCTCGGTTCTCCTCTCTTACCTTCTATAGACCGCATTAGAGCAGTTTCTTCTCCGCAGACAAAGGCACCGGAGCCCATCCTTATTTCTAAATCAAAATTAAATCCCGTACCCATTATATTATTGCCCAGTAACCCGTACTCTTTGGCTTGATTTATTGCTATATTTAATCTCTCCACAGCAAGCGGGTATTCAGCCCGCACATATATATAACCTTGGTCAGAGCCTATTGCATACCCTGCGATAATCATCGCTTCTATAACACTATGTGGGTCACCTTCGAGAACACTCCTATCCATAAAAGCACCTGGGTCGCCTTCGTCAGCATTGCAAAGAACATATTTTTTGTCCCCTGGTGCCTTTCGAGTAAACTCCCATTTAAGACCAGTGGGAAAACCTGCTCCACCTCTGCCTCGCAAGCCTGACTTTTTAACTTCTTCAATAACTTGTTCAGGAGTCATTTGAGTTAATGCTTTGGCTAACGCTTGATAACCATCTCTTGCTATGTACTCTTCTATCTTGGTAGGGTCAATTATTCCACAATTCCGAAGAACTATTTTAGTCTGCTGTTTGAAAAAGCCGATTTCCTGAAGTGCAGGGATAATTTGTGCTGTAGCCTTTGACTTGAAATTAAGTCTCGAAACTGGCCTACCTTTGAGTAAATGCTCAACTACAATTTCCTCTACATCTGAAGGTTTTACCCCCTGATAGAAAATACCCTCCGGGTAAACTACTACTACAGGACCTATCGCACATGGACCAAGACAACCAGTATGTACTACCTGTATTTCGTCGGCTAATTTGTGCTTTACTAAACAATCTTTGAAGGCGGAACTTACTTCCATAGAACCAGAAGCAACACATCCCGCCCCTACACAAACTAAAACATGACTTCGAATTATACTCATCTTACTTCTCCTTATACTTAAGCCTTTATTATTTAATTTTTATCGATTCCTAATTCACTTGAAAGAACATAACTATTCCAAAACATCCACATTACCAACCCAATATCTTCTCCCTCCGTCACCATTGGGAATAGGAAGTTGAATTAACGGAGTTCCTGTAATTGTTCCCACAGACACAAATACCCCGTACTTCCCTGGCTTCAACAAAAATGGCAATTTAAATGATAACTCCCTCTCAACAGTCTTTATCTCACCCGCCGGCGCAATTGGCAAATCTTTAACAGAGAAACCATCATCTACGAAAACTGCTACTATGCCATCCTTATCATCCTTCCAAGTAATCGCAAGATGTCCACCTTGATAACAAGGGGCTACACCGAGATTAGCAAGTGATGCTTTTACTTTCCACTCTCCAAAGGACTTACTTACACGCGCCTGCCAGCCAAATTCTTTGATTAGAATTCTATAACCTAAACGAAGATTCATCCTGTTTATTAAATCTCTACGCTCCTCCAAAAATTCTCTGGGCCACCAATGAATTGATGCATAACTTGCATGATAATCTTCCACAGCCTGAAGGTATTTACTCCCGTCTCCCCAGTGATTATTAATCTTAGAGTTACCATAATGCTCACTTTCGAGAATAACAGGCTTGTACCGCCAAAACTCTTGTGCTAACATCGCGCTCATATAAGCCTTATCACCGCCCTGAACCAATATACTATCGTCACGAAGCGTAAGACCTTTCTCAACTGCATACCGAAGAATTTCTTTCTGCTCTGGATTAAGTTCAGTAATTACCTGACCATTTGTTATTATGTCGTCGTTTAATGCTAATAACGATACTTTAAAATGCTTCAAATGCAGGTCGATGTGCTTCTTCACTATGTCCACGGTTATCTTTTGTTTAGTACTATGCCAGGTATGTCCCTCACCCCATACCCCAAGAGACCCTATATCTATAAAAGCCACCTCCGGGTTATTGTCATATCTCTCAGCAAGTTTGGAAAGAAAGTGGTCTAACTTCTCCAAGAAAATAGGGTCATCGTAGATAGGTTCCCAATGAGTTCCGTTTTCTTTTATACCCTCTAAAGGAACAAAGAAATAGCCTTTTGCACCTGCTTCGTAAACCCATTTGGGAGTAGCCCATGGAATTGGAGTTTCTGAGCAAGTTATACGCAGGGCAATTTTCTTACCTTTGGATATCCATCTTTGTGCGGGGGTATCAAGGATTGACCAATTAAATTTTCCTTCCTCAGGTTCCAAAAAAGACCACGCTATTCTCAAATAAACCACTGAAAGCCCGGGAAAGTCATCTACAGTATCAGATGGCTCTAATTTAGAGCCGTACTGGTATGGCGCATTATCATAGAAATGTAATACCCAACCCATACCTGGATTAATTAATGCCTCACCCGTATCCTCCAAAGTTACAGATGTCCAATCCGCATCCCGTGAAAAAACCGATAAGTTAAGTAAAAAACACATTAGAAAAAGTATGTATTTAAACTCTTTACCCATAATCCGAACCTCTAACTTATGAGATATTCCATAATTGGAGAGCCAGAAATTATATGTTTCTGAATTATTTCTCTGACTTTTTCCGCATCTAATTTACCGTATTTGTATTCAGTATCTGTAGATTTATGCTTAATTGTAATCATAGGTTCGCGGTCACAAAGTCCTGCACAGCCCGACTGCTTCACAGTTACATTCTTAATACCGTATATAGACAATTCACTTATTATTGCCTTCAAGATGTCACGCGCACCTGCAGCAATACCACAGGTTCCCATATGTACAATAATTACTAAATCCTTCTCAGAAGTCCTCAATTCGAGGTTTTCTTTTGCTTTCTCTCTTAGTTTATTCAAATCCTCAGGAGAACGAATAGGCTGAACCATAACTTACCTCCTTTACTTATTTTCAGTTTTAGATTTCAAATCTTTATCGATATACTGGTCGAGAATAGATTGAATGCGAGCAGGTTTTACTCTTTGATGGACATCATTATCAATCATAATTGCAGGAGCAAGGCCACAGGCACCAAAGCATCTGGCTACATCAAGAGAAAACATTCTGTCTTTAGTCGTTTCGCCTACATCAATTTTAAGTCTATCTTTTAGGGCTTTAAGAACTTCTTTGCCTCCGCGCACATAACAAGCAGTTCCTAAGCACACTCTTATCATGTGTTTACCTTTGGGTTGAGTAGAGAAAAACGAGTAGAAACTTACTACGCCTGCCACCTCACTATAGGATTTGTCGAGACCTAAACTTATTCGCTTGAGAACCTTTTCTGGTAAGTATCCGAACATCGCCTGCGCAATTTGCAGAACTGGAATAAGAGCACCTGGCTTGTTCTTGTACTCTGTGATAACTTCATCCAGCCGAAGTAGAAGTTCTTCTTCACTTGCTTCTTCTACACAAGTATGCTTTTCTTGTTGTTCCATAATCTTTACCTCCTGTAGTATTAAATTTATAAACTTTCCACTGAATTATCTTTCGAAATAATATGCTTTTCAACCATAGAATTCTCATACTCAGATAACTGCGCAAACTCTTTTCCTTCTTTTTCGTATTTCCTCATTATTCGTGCAAAAAAAGCCACCTTCTCAAAAGTAGCGGATAGGTCAACATGCTCTATATATACTCCATCTGGCACTCTTAGCCGGACGGGAGAGAAATTTAGGATACCTTTTACACCGGACGCAACCAATAAATCACATATCTTTTGGGCTTGGTCTCCAGGAATGGCTATAATCCCCACAATACTCTTTAGTTCATTTACTACCCTTTGAATATCATCTACCGAATAGCACATACATCCGTGGAAGACCTTCCCAATCTTTTCCGGGTCTTTATCGAATGCTGCTCTAATTGCAAGTTGTCTCCACCTCCCTGAAAAGTTAGCAAGTAAAGCCATTCCGAGATGACCAACCCCTACCAAAACTGCACTTTGAGGATATGGAGAATCTAAAAATTGACTAATACTTTCAATTAATAATTTCACTTTATAACCGATATTAGGAACCCCTGAGTACCCGAGATACATAATGTCTCTTCTAACTTGAGCAGGCTTTATGTGGAGTATTTGAGCCAACTCATGGGACATAATAGTTTCTTTTCCTTCAGCCCACAATTGCTGAAGTACTCTTCTATATAGGCTAAGTCTTTCTACGGTATTCTCTGGAATCATAGTATAAAATCCGTTTGAGTTTGTGATTTTTCTAACGATTCAACTTACTTACAGGTAAGTATAATCGTGAATTTCATAACAAATTATACCAAAACTTTTACCCTATTGTCA
>CAZZMK010000111.1:0-5528 GCA_964655185.1 uncultured Nitrospirales bacterium
ACTTCTGAGAACGGGGAGATTTAATTATGCCTAATTTTATTACCAACAGTGAAACAAAGGACCTGAAAAGTAGACTATTAGAACTAATTCCCCAGAGTAAAGAACTAAGATTTCTTGTGGGTTTCTTCTATTTTTCTGGGATTAAAGAACTATATGACGCAATAAAACAAAACCCTAATCTTACCATAAAAATTTTGGTAGGCTTGGATGTTGACAAACATATAAATCAGATTATTGAGTATGCTCCCTTAACTCAACACAATAGCAACGATACAATGGCAAATATCTTTCTACAGTCATTTAAAACAGCAATTAACTCCGAAGAATTAGACCGACCCGAATCTTACGAACAAGTTCTTTTTTACCTCCAACTTATCAAGGAAGGTCGTCTAATCATCCGCAAAACAAGGGAGCCGAACCACGCCAAACTTTACATCTTCCTCATATCAGAAGGAGCCAATATAATCCGTGATACTATCTTTATCACCGGAAGCAGTAACTTAACCCGTGCAGGACTAACCGAGCAAAATGAATTGAATGTAGAAATATCCGACTATGGCACAGCGGAAGTCAAAGAATACTTCGAAACACTATGGAGAAGCGCCGTTAGAATTACGGAAGAGGAAAAGGTAAAACAGCAAATTATCCAAATTATTGAAAATGAATCTATCTTCTCTTCTGTATCCCCCTATGAAGCCTATGTGTTCACACTAAAATCCTTTCTCGACACTCAAACCACCAAAGAAATCAAATTAAGTTCGCTTCGTGAACTTATGGAGAAAAAAGGCTATGTCCCATATGAATACCAACTCGACGCCATCAAATTAGCCTACACTATTATTAATGAATACAACGGCGTGATTATCGCAGATGTAGTCGGACTCGGCAAAAGCATTATTGCCTGCGCAGTAGCAAGATTATTACGCACACGGGGAATAGTTATTTGCCCACCAGGTATTATGGGAGATAAAGAAACAAAAAAGTACGGCTGGTATAAATACTTAGAAGACTTCGGATTATATGATTGGGAAATCTTCTCCAGTGGAAAATTAGAAATCGCTCTTGAACGAGTTAGAACCTCCGATGAGTTTGAAGTAATTATCATAGATGAGGCTCACAAATATCGTAATCAGGATACCAGAAGTTATGCAATTCTGAAAAATATTTGCATAAATTAAAAAGTCATCCTACTTACCGCTACACCATTCAGTAATACGCCAAGCGACATCTTCTCACTACTAAAACTATTTACCGTTCCCGGCAAGTCTAAACTATCACTCTATAACGACCTGGATTTTAAGTTCCGCGAATATAAAAAAGTATTCGCACGACTCGCTGATATTCGAAAATACTACAATTCCAACGACCCCCTAAAACAATCCCGTGCAATAACTTACTACCAAAACTTTTTCGGCTCATCCGATGTAGATTTAGAAAAGGTTCGGGAACGCGCTCGGTATCTCGCTGATGAAATCCGCTCCACTATCCAACCAGTACTGATTCGTCGAAACCGCCTCGACTTAAAATCAGACCCCGATTATCAAAATGAAATACAATCCCTATCACAAGTAGAAGACCCCCAAGAACTATTCTATGAATTAACACCTGAACAATCAAAATTTTATGATAAAGTCGTCAGTGAATACTTTGGAACCGAAGGGAAATTCACTGGTGCCATATACCGCCCATATTCCTACGAAGAGGAAGGCAAGGATGAAGATTATGACGAAGGTGAAGATTATCCGAATAACAAAAGAGACAAGCAAACAAGAGAAAAACAAATAGAGCGATTATCCCAAATAAACTTGTACGACTTTATGAGACGGCTATTGGTTAAGCGGTTTGAAAGTTCCTTCGGCGCCTTCCAACACAGCCTTCAAAATTTTCTCAATATTCATAACAAAGTCTTACAATTTATTGAAAAAACAGGCAAATATATCTTGAAACGAGACCTCTTAGAAAAAATCTACGAATTAGAACCAGAAGAGATAGAAAAAGAATTGCAAGAATTTGTCAATAATCTCGAAACCCTTGAAACTGAAAAATCCAGTTACAACAAAGTTTATGAAATAGAAAAATTTAGGTTTAGGGAAAACTTCTTAGAGGACATCAAAAACGATATTACACTATTCGAAGGTTTATTAGAAGAAATAAATCGACTCGAACTAACAAACAACGACCCCAAAGCAACTGAAATCGCAAAGAAAATCCCTGAAATGATTGAAACCCATGATAAAACAGAGCCCCCTCGCAAAGTAGTTATATTCACTGAATACATCGACACAGCAAACCACTTAGAACAGCAACTCAAAACCTTACTGCCCAATAAATATAAAACTCGCATACTAAAAATTATCGGCAAATTAAGCGACGAAAGGTACGACGCCCTACTCAAAAACTTCGATGCAAGTCTCAACCCGAGCGACCAGGAAAACCAATACGACATCCTCATTACCACTGACAGACTATCCGAAGGCTTCAACCTAAACCGCGCAGGAGCAGTTGTTAACTACGACATCCCTTGGAATCCAACCCGCGTTATTCAACGGGTAGGCAGAATCAACAGAATCAGCAAAAAGGTGTTTAACTCCCTCTACATCTACAACTTCTTCCCAACTGAACAAGGAGCAGAATTTGTCCGAAGCAAACAAATAGCCCAACAAAAAATGTTCCTTATCCACAACGCCTTAGGAGAAGATGCCAAAATCTTCGAACCGGACGAAGAACCCAACCCTTCCAAACTCTACACCAAATTAAACACAAATCCAGATGAAATAGAACCAGAAAGTACCTATACTACTATCAAAAAAGAATTCTCAGAAATTAAAAATAGGGACCCGGAAGTTATAGAACGAATCGCAAAATTGCCCCCACGAATCAAATCCGCCAAAATATACCACGAAAATAACCTGTTCGTTTTCGTCCGTAAAGGAAGAAGTATCTTCGTCAGAGTTAAAAACTATGATGAACAAAAAACAAAAGAACTACCCTTTGAAGAAGCTCTCGACTACATCAGGTGCAAACCTGAAGAGAAACGCACACCTTTTTCAGACAAATTCTGGGAGAACTACAAAGAAATCCGCCAAAATTTACAGTCCATCATCGAATCAAGTAGTCGACTCTGGCAAGAAGCAAAAAATTCCATCGAAACTATTCTAAAAACACTCCCAGAAGAATTAAATTCATACAAAACTTTCTTAGAAATGCTACGCGAGGACATCGTTTATTACCGAACACTATCTGACTATACCGTACGACGAATTAGAGACCTACAATTAGACAAACAAAGTGAATACAGAGAGTTTAAAAAAGTAGTAGATGACTTAAGAAAAGAGTTAGGAGAAAACTACCTCGACCCCATCCGAGAAAGTGATTTGGCAATTAAACCTGAAGTAATCATCACCATTGAAAATATAAAGTCTGCAAATGAGCAGGAGGTAAGCCAATGAGTGAAGAGTTGAAGGAACATCTAATAAAATTTATCAATGCTAACAGCGAAGACAACCTCGAAAACTCTCTCATAACCTTCTTATACCAAAAATCTGATTTCTTCTATGAAGAAAAAAGAGACCTCTCCGACTTATTCAAAAATGACATTGTAGACAAGATACAACAAATTGGCAGAATAAACTTAAATACTAACGGGATTTCTAATAGTTTCATCATCACAACCCTACACATCACAAAAGAACTAACCGAACGCACAAGCAAAAAGAAGCAACTCGAAGAGGGAAAAAACATTATAAAACGACTCTCCCAATCCGCTATGCTCGACCTGACAGGAGGATTCTTCATATTCTATGATGATAACTTCAATTACCGTTGGAGTCTCATATACCAAGAACCCGCAGGAAAAAAAGTCCTCTACAACCCCTACAAACGTTATACCCACTACATATCTAAAAACCAAACTAATAAAACCTTCCTCCAACAGTTATGCACAGATACGAAATTTGACTCATTAGAAAACATTAAATCCGCCTTCTCCGTAGAAAAAGTCACCAAAGAATTCTACAACGAAATCGCAAACTGGTACTTCTGGGCTATCAAGCACTGCAGATTCCCAAGAGACGCAGAAAATGAACCAAATGGTAGAAATATTGCTGTTATACGACTTATTACCCGACTCATCTTCATCTGGTTCATGAAAGAACGCGGACTTATCCCTCCAGAACTTTTCGATAAAAAATCCGTTGCAAATATATTAAAAGAGTTCGACCCTGAAAATCCCTCACAGGATAACTACTATAAGGCAATTCTACAAAATTTATTCTTCGCAACCCTAAACACACCGCAGGATAAAAGGCACTTCAGAAATCAGGTTCGTGGTTATAAGGGTTATAACCCCGACTACGGAAATCATCACACTTACCGCTACGAAAACCTATTCCAAAATATCGAAGAAGCCATCGAAAAATATTTTCGTCCTATTCCTTTCCTCAATGGCGGTCTATTTGAATGTTTAGACTACAAACCAAAGAACAAGGATGAACGGAAGTATATTGATGGTTTCACCGATACAAAAGAATTTCAGCCCTCCGTCCCAAACTTCCTATTTTTTGCCGAGGAAGGCACAGCAGACTTATCCGTAGACTATAACGACACCAAATATCGCAACACCAAAGTTAGAGGTATAATCGAAACATTAACACAATACAATTTCACCATCGACGAAAATGAACCAGACGACATAGAAATCGCTCTCGACCCCGAACTACTCGGAAAAGTATTCGAAAACTTACTCGCTTCATATAACCCCGAAACCGCCACCACCGCAAGAAAAGCCACAGGTAGTTATTACACCCCACGCGAAATTGTAGATTACATGGTCGATGAGAGCCTTAAAGCCTATTTCCTCTCTAACCTACCCCAATTAGATTCCGAAAAATTGCAAAAACTCTTCTCTAAAGAAGAACCTGACAACCCCTTTGACCACCACACCACAGAGCAACTAATTAACTTAATCGACTCTTTGCGAATCGTAGACCCGGCAGTAGGAAGTGGCGCCTTCCCAATGCGTATCCTTAGTAGATTAGTCTTCCTATTACATAAATTAGACCCAAAAAACGAACTCTGGAAAAAGATTCAAATCGAAGGAATAGAAAAAGGCGTCAAAGACCCCACCCTACAAAAAGAACTGATAAAACAAGTTGAAAAGCGATTTTCCGAAAAAAATCCTGACTACGGCAGAAAACTATACCTCATTGAAAAATGTATCTACGGCGTAGATATCCAGCAAATAGCCGTCGAAATCGCCAAACTACGATTCTTTATCTCACTGCTGGTAGATGAAGTAATTGATTTCGAACATCCCCAAGAAAACTATGGTATCGAACCTCTACCAAATCTCGACTTCAAACTTATGCAAGGCAATAGCCTCATCTCCTCTTTCTACGGCATTGACCTCAAACCCACCCCAAACTATGAACTTTTTCAATCTAAGTATAACCAACTCGTCTCCGAATTTGAAAAACTCAAAGGACAATACCAAAATGAACCCGATATCCAAAAGAAACGCGAACTTAGAG
>CAZZMK010000112.1:0-4105 GCA_964655185.1 uncultured Nitrospirales bacterium
GTGCCAGTTGGGCGATTGAGTAAGCGTAACCAATATGCTCAAAATCAAAATGTTTACTGTTATTCCCATAGGCTCATCCTTCTCTTTAATCTGTTTAAGTTTATTCTTTGGCTTAAGATAAGACTACTGAAGTTAGATAAATAGAGTCAATTAATTAACTTGATTTTAGAATACCTGTAATTAGTCATTGTAAACTTCTTGACACCTTAAAAACTGAAAAACCATCTAATTTAATGCTAAGGTCGTAGTTAAATTGGTAAGCATGAAAACCTAATCTCCCTATTTAAGGTTGTAATAAAAAATGGAAGTCTATTTTTTTGTAGGAAATTTGTTACTTTATTTGTTCCCCCCAATTTATTTTTTTGTGAGTACAATATTTTTTGTGCCACCTATAGTAGATGAATTATTGGGTGCAGGGCGGAAACCGATACCTCCTTTGTCTTGGGGTGAATCTGGTCCTATGTGGGATGAAAGTATGCTAATAAACATAATAAACAAAGAAAGTAGAGGTAGATTACCATATGACAATGACTATGCAAGTAAATTTGTGAATTCTATTGCAGAACGACCCCTATTAGAATGGAAAAAGTATGGAAAGAGTCATTCTCCGAACGTTTGTTTGGCAAAACTATTGCTTGGAAAAGACGTAAAGGAAGTAAATGAATACTTACAGGGAATAAAACCGTGGTCAGGAAGCGGTTCTTCTTGGACATTTCATAAAGGTGATTATGATTTTACTGAGGTAGTGCTTACAAGGATACTCTACCTTTTTGGACATAACAAAAACTTGATTTATCCTGAAACATTAGAACATTTACTCGAAGTCCTATTAATTGAAGAAGGGGGAAAGCCACGGGAGGCTGTTCCCCGCTCTTTAGGATGGGTTCGGGATACAGAAAATCACCACTTGATGACGGAAAGTAGTCGATATTTGAAAAATCAATGGCTATTTAAGTATGGAAGTTCCAAAATTCCGCCAGGAAACCCTAAATACGACAATACGACTAACGGTTTGGAAAAGTGGCTTATAAATTATCTTGATGATATGCTCTGGAATGGGGAATATGAATTTAATTCTATCCCTTATCTATTATTTGCAGTTGAAGGTTTGCTAAACTTGGAAGAATTTGCTGATTCGGCAGAAATTCGGTTAAGGGCACATAAGGTTCTTGATAGTATTAACTGGAAGTATGCTTTGGGAAGTTTACAGTTCAGAAGATGTGCTCCTTTCCGACGAAGGTTTGAAAATGCAGACACAACTTCATTAGTTATAGACCCGCATACAGCCTTGATGCGGTGGTGGTGCCTGCCAGAGAGCGATAATGCACCAGGTAAGGAAAATATAAGGGAGTCGCGAATTCTCTTCGCAACTACATCTTCATACACTGTTCCTCCTATCGTTAAGAAATGGGCTATAGAAAAGCCTTATGATTACTTTGTTCGCATTGGCTGTGGGAAGAATGGCAGTCCTGAGATATATAGTGGCGGACCAGAATATCTAATCAGTGCAGGGGGCGTATTTAGAGGTCTGCGGGCAATGATAGTTCCTCGACCTATTACTCTGTTTTTAAATGATGGTGAAATAGACCTGACGAGGTGCTTTCATATAAAGGGCAGAGGCAAATGGTGGTGGTGGAACAATACCGGGGTTTACAAAAGGTTTGCGGTAGCGAATACAAAGGTATATATTCCTCCTCAATACGTCCCGATTGCTCAAGATGGATTGTGGAGCATTTTTGCGCCAGATTGTGCAAAAAGTTTATATGTCTGTGTGTATAATGATGACAATTTTGGACTAATTTATCTACCTGAAAGGGGAAATATCTTACCAGATGAGTTATTAAAAGAACTTAACAATAACAATCCAATAAGAAAGGAGATTCGTTCGTCATTTGTGTTCTTGGATGGTAAGAAGATTGAGTATGATGTTAATGCTCCTCCCGGACTATGGGTAATTAAATCTGTGGATGGCGAGTCAGTCAATCGAGATTATGATACATGGCCTCGCTGGGACGGCAACATTCCCAAAAATCTATATGAACACCAATAAAAATCACTCTCTTGAAATGACAAAGTAAACTTATCACCCCTCTTTAAATTTACAAGTTTACAATGATGAATTTGTGTAATTCGTTTTATTAATTTCAGAAGAAAACCAAACGATAATTCCTATGAGTATAAAAATCAAAAGATGTATGACATAATACAGAGATAAAGTTAAAATAAATTAGTTGCCTCATAATTTTTTACCACAAATACAGGAGATAGGGAATGGTAAGGGAGAGGGTTAATGCTTTTGCATTGGGAACTTTTTGTATATTCATTTTTTATTTCCAAGGTTTTTCCGATGAAATAGTTTATCTTAGCGATGTACCAGAACATATAGTGTCAATTACACAGGGCTGGGGGGAAACAGGTTGGGACGTATCTGCACACGCCCCGGGGCAGACATCAATGCAACTTCAGATAGGAGAGAATAAGTATGAGAAGGGCATAGGACATCATGCACCTGGGGAAATCGTGGTTGAATTAGGTGGAAGGTATAGGTATTTTGAGTGTGAGGTAGGAGTGCAAAAGCAGAATGGGACAAATGTTGGGAGTGTGATTTTTCAAGTATTTGTGGATGGTGAAAAACGTTGGGAAAGTGGTCTCAGAAAGGAGTTAGACCCGCCTTTACCAGTAAAAGTTGATTTAACTAATGCCCGTGAACTACGACTATCTGTCAAAGATGGTGGAGATGGCATTACTTGCGATTGCGCCAACTGGGCTAATGCTAAACTTGTAGCAATAGATGGTGTAGGCAAAGAAAGTCTGAAAGAGAAAGTAGATATTGCTTTGTTTGCAAATGTAATTACTTGTGACCCGAGGAGACACGATGGTGCTCGTTGTTCCCGAGTGGAAGAGTTCCCCCCTGAGGATGTATTTTTGGAAGAAAAACTAAAACCACAAGAGGATGGCGTATACAAGTGTCCCGATTATGAAGGGCTGAAATGTATCGGATTGCGATGGTATGAAAGACGGAAATTGACTGACCTTGCAGTGGAGTTTGAAGGAAGCAATATCCCACGGCCAGAACAAATCAAGGTTGAAGTGTGGATAGGGGAATCACCGTGGCAAGGGAAGTGGGAACCTGTTAAGGGTAAGGCCGAAGTTAAAAATAATATATGTTCTTTTCACATCCCGTGGCGAGACAATCTTTTTATTTGGAAGGGTACGGAAAAGGTCAGATGGATTTTTGCGAATGATAGAGGATTAAATGTCAAAAAGTTAAGTGCTTTTAGTAATTCGTATTGGGATAGGACTACTATAAGATTAGAAAGTGAGAGGCAAAGTATAGGCAACGAAGGAGTAATACGGGTATATAATGGAATATTTTTGAATTCATCGAATTTATTAGAGCAGAAGTGGAGAATGGCAAACCCTCTCACATTACAACTTATTTACAGTGTGCCTCGAAATGATAAAGGAGATAGGACTCTTTTGTGGATTACACTGCAAGATATAAAATTTTGTATTGCAGTAGAAGATGTATTAACCCATCCGTGCGTATATGTGCCTGAAGCAGGTATTCTTGCTGTAATGGGCTCTTCTAACCTCAATGTGAACGAGTACAAAAAGTCGATAGAAGGGAAGAAAACTGTACTGGATACCGTTCGAGAACTACCTGAACAGAGATTTTCTAATGCTATGGATAAAGTTCGTCGGTCTGTTCAAGATAATGGACCTACAATGTTATCACTTGCATGCAACAATAATAAGTTTATAGTAGAAAGAAATGGCTCAATTCAGTTCAATGAGTTTTTTGTCAAGGTTCGTATGGGTGAAAGTGATGAGGTTAGGCGATATCTCTATAAGGACTGGTTGCCTATACCTGTTGTAGAGAAAGATGAAGAAGGGATTAAGTATATATCAAGGACATTTGTAGCCCCATATAAAGGTTCCCAGCCATTACTTGTTTCTCAATTTGAAATAAAAAATACAGATGATAGAGAAAAGACCTGTAAGTTCTCGCTGTCTTTCTACACAAATAAAAAAGAGAATAGAAAAGCCCAATTGAAAAGGGAAGAAGATGTCATTTTAGTAAGAGATGGGGAAAAAATTTTAG
>CAZZMK010000113.1:0-12597 GCA_964655185.1 uncultured Nitrospirales bacterium
ATCTTAGAACTAATGGTATCAGGTGATGTAGAAAAAGAATGGATAACTGAAATATCTTCACTTTATTCTGCTCCGCCACGAATAGGTATAGCACCTGGTTCCGCGTTCGGACCAAGCAAAAGGTGGCTGATAGAGAATTTCGCCGAGGTTGCTAAGTGGATACTTGAGAATTACAACACAAAACCTATATTACTCACTGGACCAAATGAAGTAGAGATAAAGAAAAGATTTTCAGAGTTATGTAATTCATTTATTGACCCGTTCAAGACTAACTCTACTTTGGAGAGGTTTAAGGCGGTTGTAAAAAACCTGGACCTGCTAATAACAAATGATAGTGGAACAAGACATGTTGCTGTCGCTTTTGGTGTTCCGACGCTGACTATAATAGGACCTACAGCCATAGAATACTCGCTCGGACCTTACGAAAGAGGGATAATTCTACGTGCAAAAGTAGATTGTGCACCATGCCAATTACCTGAATGTCCTATCGACCATAGATGTATGAAGGCAATTACCCCCGAGATGGTAATTGAGAAAGTAAGGCAACTCATCGATAGTAAAGGCAATTCTACAATACGAAAAGTAGAGATTTGTGATATCATTTATAATTAAGAATAATGCAGATTAAATTTTTTATGTGAGGCTTTGCAGTGGAAGAGAGGCGTAAATATATAAGAAGGCAAGCAGACAGAGACTTATTACAGCGATACAATGCTTTGATACAGCGTGTTCAGCAATTAGAGGCTATGCTGAAGGGGGAAGAGAATCACGAGTTGCGTCATAGGAAGAGGCGGATAATACGTCATACTTGCCATGTTAAAATAGGTATGCCCATCGGGTTTATGTCGGATAGAGATGATGTATGGCATGTAGACCAACTGAACATAAAGGGACGTTTACTTGACTTGAGCAATGATGGTTGTGCGGTGTTTACGCATCAGCAGTTTAATATAGACCAGCAACTAAACCTCATTATAGAAGTTAGTGGTGGACGAACAATACGGGCAGTCGGGACTGTTCGCTGGACAAAGCATATACCTGAGAAAGGTGGGTATGCTTCTGGAATAAAGTTTCTAAAGATTAATAGAAATGATATAGATGTATTAAACAGTTACCTTGATGAACTCGATAGAACAATAGGGTTGTAAATCTATGGTAAACTTCAAAACTGTGTATGTGATAACGATGTGGTCAGGTGGCAGACCGGCTAAGAAGTGGAAATCATTTGAGATGCCAAAATTACTGCCCCAAGGAACGGGTGTAGAATTTATATGTTGTGAGACAAAACTACGCGTGCAAGTGATAGGAACTATTTCTGTAGAAGAGTATGAATCTGGCAAAGAAGATTTTGAAATGGGCTTATACAAGGAACTAATTGAAAATAGGCAATCGGAGCGGGAAACATCGAAATCACCCGAAAATATTGAAAAACTGTTCTAAACACAATAAATTTTTAGCATTGTTATCATACTTAATTTAATATTCGTATAAAAATATACCCTGAAATGACTTATAAAGGGTGGGGAAATGGAAAACTTCAGAACTAAAGTAGAAAATATAAATGTATTATATTTTAAGCCGTTAATATCGCCTCGTGAGATTAAACAATTATATCCATTAACAGAACAAATATCGGGGCACATTGAGCAGTCGCGCCAGGTAGTTAGGGATATTCTCGAGGGCAAAGATAGTCGCTTTCTCGTTATAGTCGGTCCTTGCTCAATTCATAGCAAGGAAATAGCGTTAGAATACGCTACACGCCTTAATTCGCTTAAGGAACAGATTCAAGATGTAATGTTTGTTGTAATGAGAACATATTTCGAAAAGCCCCGTACCACTTTAGGCTGGAAGGGTCTAATATACGACCCCGACCTTGATAATACTCACAATATAGAGAAAGGCTTGATATTAGCAAGGGAAATTCTGTTGAGAATTGCAGAGATGTATTTGCCTGCGGGCTCCGAGTTACTTGACCCTATTGTTCCACAATACATTGCGGACTTAATATGCTGGGCTTCCATAGGTGCGAGAACCACTGAATCGCAAACTCATAGGGAGATGGCAAGTGGTTTTTCAATGCCTATAGGTTTCAAGAATACCACTGACGGCAACCTTCAGATTGCAATTGATGCTATGGTGTCTGCGAGAGGTTCTCATCATTTTATTGGTGTGGATGAAGATGGTAAAACCTGCGTCGTTGCCACAAAGGGTAACACGGTGTCTCATCTAATACTCCGCGGGGGCAGGGGAAGGCCCAATTACGACCCGGTAAGTGTTATTGAAGCGGTAGAGAAGATGGAAAAAGCAGGCTTACCTCCAAGAATAATAGTAGATTGCTCCCACGCTAATTGCGGGAAAAGGCACCAACTTCAGGCTCATGTATTAAGGGATGTTGTACAACAAAGAATAGAGGGGAATTTATCCATAAAGGGCGTGATGATAGAAAGTAACCTTAAACCTGGCAATCAACCTTTCCCACCACCTGATGGCGTGCTCGAATACGGCGTAAGCATCACTGACCCTTGCCTCGGTTGGGAAGAAACTGAATCTTTATTACTCGAAACAGCAGAAAGACTTCGCAAAGAACAACCTGCCAAATCTATGTGACTTTATTAATCCTAATACGGTTGGCAAGATTGTGTTATAGTTAGAAACATAGTGTAAGATTATTAAAGAGATTTTTCATTGAAGGAGAGGAGAGAAATTTTTGTAGAATAGTAGAGAACTAAACTAACACAAGGGAGATATGATATGGCTCAAGATAAACCTACACGCAGAGATTTTATAAAGACATCAGCGATAACTACTAGTTTGTTCTTTGTTGCGAGACACGGATTTTCGGAGCCCGAGCCGATAAGAGTTGGTATTATCGGTTGTGGAAGAAGAGGTACTGGTGCTGGTGTAGACTGTGTTCGTTCTTCTCCGAATGTCAAGATAGTGGCACTTGGTGACCTGTTCCCCGATATGGTGAAAACTTGCAGGGAAAAACTCGCATCTCAGATAGGTGATGCACTTCAGGTGGATGATAAACATTGTTTTACAGGTTGGGATAACTATAAGGGTGTTATAGAGTCAGATGTGGATATGGTAATTTTATCTGCGCCACCTGCATTTCGACCGCAACATTTTGAATATGCCATAGAAGCTGGAAAGCATGTGTTTATGGAGAAGCCTGTGGCTGTGGACCCTGTGGGAATCCGTAAGATACTTGCTACAGGTGAAAAAGCGAATGAGAAAAAATTATCAGTGGTTGCAGGAACACAAAGGAGACATCAAAATTCTTATAGAGAAATCATCAAAAAGATTCACGAAGGCGCTATTGGCAAGATTGTGTCCGCATCGTGTTATTGGATTGGTGATTATGAATACTATAAGCCTATTCCCCGCCAACCAGAATGGAGTGATTTAGAATATCAAATCCGCAATTGGAACTACTACACATGGTTATCAGGCGACCATATCGTTGAACAGCATGTGCACAATATTGATGTAATAAATTGGGTGCTTGGTTCACATCCTATTAAGGCTGTGGGTATGGGTGGAAGACAGCAAAGGACAGATATTGAATTCGGGCATATTTATGACCATTTCGCTGTTGAATTTGAATATCCGGGTGGTATTCGGGTGCATAGTTATTGCAGGCAAAACAAGGATACCTACAAGCGTGTTGGTGAGTTTGTAGTAGGTACGGGGGGTGTCGCTGAACCGGGCAAATACATCCGCACAGATAAAGAATATCCTTACATGGGAGAGAACAATAATCCATATGAGCAGGAACATGCAGACCTGATTGCAAGCATTAGGAATCAGACACCTATAAATGAGACTAAAGCGATAGCGGAGAGCACACTTTCTGCTATAATGGGCAGGATGTCTGCATATACTGGACAGGAAGTTACCTGGGAGTGGGTCCTGAATGAGTCTAAACTATCGCTAATGCCGGAAAAACTTGAGTTCGGACCTATGCCCGTTCCACCCGTTGCTATTCCCGGTGAAACTGAACTGATTTAAGGGGTAGTTGTTGAGAGAAAACAGTGCTATTGGGTGTTTAGTTTATTAGAGTGGTGGAGTAATCTTTTTAGTTGTCTAATTGCGGGATAAGAGTTTCTCTCCCAGAAGACGCCATCAAAGTATCCTTGGATAGACTTATCTTTCTCTGCTAAGTGGAGTCTTTTGACAGCGTAGAGACAATATTCCTCATCAATCTCTATGATGACGAAATTACGATTTAGTTTCTTTGCAACGACTGCAGTTGTTCCAACCCCTGCAAATGGGTCAAATACAATATCACCTTCTTTAGAACTTGCAAGTATAATTTTAGCAAGTAGTTTTTCGGATTTCTGAGTAGGATGTGGTGTATTCTCAGGCATAGACCAGAAAGGAATAGTTATGTCGGTCCATATATTCGATGGGTATGTTAGCCTAAATCTACCATCTTCCTCTTCAATCCAATCTTTGGGACGACCATTTTCTCTATAGGGTGCAATTACCCTCCGCTTTAGTTTCACAGCATCTGGATTGAAAAAGTAGTTATCGGAGACTGTGCAGAACCATATATCTTCAGAATTATTTTTCCAGTTTCTCTTTGCCCCTCTCCCCTTTTCTCTTTCAAAAGTAATTCTGTTTCTTACTTTAAAATATTTTTCGCAAAGGAGATGAATCGCAGACGAGGAACGCCAATCTCCGCAGATGTAAATTGATGCAGTAGGTTTCAGAAGCCGTATTAGTTTTGTTAGCCAGGAGTCCATCCACTCCATATAATCTTGAGTATTTGTCTCCTTGAATTTATAAGAGTTAAAGGATTTCGTTAGATTGTATGGTGGATCTACAAATAAAAGGTCTACGAACCTATCAGGTAAAAAATCCACCACCTCCCAGAAGTTTTGATTGATAACTTTATTGAGTATTGAGCCAAATCCAACAGGTCCTTTTAACTTCACTAATTCTTTTTTATATTTACTTCTTTCCGCATTATTTAGGGTTATAGTCCTATTATAGGGCGCTTTCTGCTTCATAGTAGGTTTTTTCTTAATGTAGTTCTGGGTTATTACGGACTTTACATTATAACTTATTTCTACTCAATGGCTATGCTTTTTTCGAAGTCGGTTGTTGATTACAAATTAGATTAGAGGGAGAAAGATTTGATATTATTTTCCATTTAGACCGTTATCTTTAAACTAATATTTTAGTTAATAGGATTACACAAATGTATTGCCCGATTGAGTTAGATGACCTATTATATTTGACTTTGCAGGAAGATGTAGGTATTGGCGACAGGACCACTGATTTTATAGTACCTAAAGATGCAAGGTGCAAAGTAGAATTACTTGCTAAGGCTGACGGTGTATTAAGTGGGATAAATGTTTTCCGAAGGCTGTTCGAACTTCAAGGGGCAGAGATTCAAAATTGGCAAGATTTACCCGATGGTAGCAAGATTAAAAAAGGAGATGTAGTTGTAAGTTTTGAGGGGAATGCAAGGGCAGTGTTGTCAACAGAGCGTGTGGCCTTGAACTTTTTGAAGCACCTTTCAGGTGTAGCAACGTTGACGTCCAAGTATGTAGAAAAAGTAAAAGACCTTCCAGTCAGAATTTGCCATACGAGGAAGACTATGCCTCTTTTGAGGGCCCTTGAAATTGAGGCGGTTGTCCATGGCGGTGGGCATAGACATAGGTTTAATCTTTCGGACGGTATTTTGATAAAAGAGAATCATATAGAACTTGTGGGAGGTAACATCGCTACCGCAATAAAACTTGTTCGGGAGCGGGTCTCTCACCTGGAGCGAATTGAAGTGGAGGTAAACACACTGGAACAATTTAAGCAAGCGTTGAAAGCAGGGGCCGATGCTATACTTCTTGATAATATGAGCATTGATGATATACGGACTGCAGTGAAAAAAGCAAAGAGGCATCCCGTATTGTTAGAAGCAAGTGGGAATATTACTCTTGAACGAGTACGGGCAGTAGCGGAAACGGGTGTAGATATAATCTCAGTTGGTGCAATTACCCATTCTGCTAATGTAGTTGACTTATCCATTTTGGTAAGCAGGATTTGATGTTGATAGATGAGAAAGAATAATGGCAATAAAAATAAAGATATTTTATTGGTAATAGATGTAGGTAATACGAATATTGTGGTTGGACTCTATAAGGGGGATGAGTTGTTTAATCACTGGAGACTACTAACATCTAATTATCGTACAGGTGATGAGTTTTATCTTTTGTTAAATATGCTCTTTTACACAGCCGGGGTTGACCCGTCGACGATTAAAGGCTGTTGCATCTCGAGCGTTGTCCCTGATGTTAATCCTGCTTTGATTGAGTTGTGTGTTAGGACTTTCGGGTTTAAACCAATTATGGTAGAGCCTGGCATAAAAACAGGTATTGTACTTCAAGTAGAAAATCCCAAAGAGGTCGGCGCAGATAGAATTGTAAATGCGGTGGCAGGGGTTGAAGAATATGGCGGACCATTAATCATTATAGATTTTGGTACAGCAACTACTTTTGATGTCATTACTGACAAAGCAGAGTGGATTGGGGGGGTGATTGTGCCTGGAATACAACTTTCTGCGGAAGCACTGTTCGAGCATTGTGCAAAACTTCCTCACGTAGACATTGCTATTCCTAATACTGTAATTGGCAAAAACACTATAGACAATATTCGTATAGGTCTTACTTATGGCTATGCAGACCTTGTAGAAGGATTAGTAACTCGTATTAAGAAAGAATTGAATACGAATACAAAGGTTGTAGCAACCGGGGGGTTAGCTCCCTTAATTTCGAAAATAACAAAGTGTGTAGATATTGTAGACCCGCTACTTACATTGAAGGGGCTCAAATTAATCTACGCTAAAAATGCACGAGGGCAAAAGTAAATGCTATCTATTAGATTTCCCACCTTATTAATTTTAGTTTTGCTTTTCTTTGCTTTGTCCTCCTGTTTTAATTCGCCTAAGAAACCTGCGGATAACAAGAATGTCCAGAGTTCAGAAGAATCACCAATTGAAGGAGAAATCTCTCCAACCTCTATGACCGTCTCTTCAGTGGACCTATACCATCACGACCCTTCACCTACTTTTGGCGAAGTAAAAAAACCCACACTTTGGCTCCACGCAGAAAAATTTCAAATAATAGATGAGAATAATTGGAAAATTGAGGATATAAAAGCAGTAATCTATGATACGAGGAGCGGAGAAGAGAGAATTCGTATACTCGCTGAAAGTGGAACATTTGATAAAATGAAGAGCGCCTCTTTGTCGGGCAAGGTGCATGCGGAAATGGAAGATATCTCATTTGAGACCGAAAGTTTGCTCTGGACGAATAAAACCGAGACAGAACCTGCAAAAATTACAACAGGAGGAAAGGTGTCTCTTAAAGGAAATGATATTTCACTAACTTGTTCATCACTTCTAATATACCCTGAGGATAAAACATTCGAACTTACTGAAGTCTCGGGCATTCTACCCTTAATGTTGAGGAAGACCTAATGGCAGTAATGGAGAAAAAGGTAGCCATTGTTTTTTGCTTGATAGCAATATTTATTTCGTGCTTACTATGGGCACAGGATACGAGTTTGAGTAAGTATACATCTATGAGGATTGAACATGTTGGCAAACTCAAAGGTAGTTTTCAAGGTGGAATGAATATAAGGGAGATGACCGATGGCGTTAGTATAGTTCTCTTGTCTGAAGACCCTAATACACCACCTATGCCTGTAAAAGCGAACAGAATGCTCTTTGAATGGGTAGAAGGTAGAAGCACTCCCACAAAAATAATTATGGAAGGGAAGGTTTACCTTGAGCATCCTGAGGGCAAACTAACCGCTGAGAAAGCAATTTGGGATTTTGTTCAAGAAAAGGTTGAATTCACCGGTAATCCTGTGCTTGATAGTCCGAAAGCCCAGGGACTTAAAGGCTCGAAGATTGTTCTCGACCTTAAGGCTAACACAGTTGATATAGAAAACCTACGCGCGGATATGATTCCATTGCAAGGTGCAGAAGTTGGTACAGGTCAACAGCAGGATGTGGCTAAATACCTGCTATCCGAATCTGATGTGCTTAACTGGAATGACTTCATTGTTGAGTTGAAGAAGCAAGCACAAGCGGAAGGAGATACTCCAGGTAAATATCTTTTGAGTAAGTTCGATAAGGAAGCAAGTCAACAGTTCCTTTCTGCACCAAATGAATTAATTTTGCAAAGGAAGAAAGATTTGCTAAAACAGATAAATAATTTGCTCAAAAAACCAGATTTTTACAATGAAAAGGCGTGGAAAAATATCCCGATACCTGATGAAGCAAAAACTTTCCTATCTAAATCTGAACTTACTTACGAAGAAAGGGTTAGATTAAACCGTATTTTGCTATATACCGCATTTCCAAAATCGATAAAGCCAATTTGAGAATAGTAGTATGTCGGAATATCTTCTCGAAACACACGAACTAACGAAATCATTTAGGAAAAGGGTTGTTGTGAAGGGGGTCTCTCTACAATTGAAAGAGGGCGAAGTTGTAGGTTTATTAGGACCTAATGGAGCAGGGAAGACAACTACTTTCAATATGATAACTGGCTTGCTCAAGCCTGATAGTGGCAAAGTTTACTTCAATTCAAAGGATATTACTCGTTATCCGATGTATAAGCGGGCGCGTGAAGGCATCGCATACCTTGCACAGGAACCATCAATTTTCCGCAATATGACTGTAGAGGATAATCTACTCGCCATACTGGAATTTATGGATGGGGACAGAAATGAACATAGAGAACGGGCTTATTCGATACTCAAGGAACTTAACATAGACCATCTTGCAACACAATATGCATATACCTTGTCAGGTGGAGAACGAAGAAGGGTTGAAATCGCAAGGGCTTTGGTAACTCGTCCGAAGGTGTTTCTCTTGGATGAGCCATTTGCGGGTATTGACCCTATAGCCATAAGTGAACTTCAGACAATGGTTAAGAACTTGAAAAATATGGGCATAAGTGTAATTATTACCGACCACAATGTGAGAGATACCTTAGCAATAACTGACCGAGCGTATATTATTAGCGATGGTAAAGTAATCTGTGCGGGTACACCGGAAGAGGTTGCTCGCGATGAGCGGGTACGGCAAGTTTATCTTGGTGAGCAATTTAGATTAATGTAATTTCCAGGGGTTACATTAGGGATGTGCTAAAATATCTCTCCGCTCTATCTGGCAGGACGGTTGCAATATTCCCATTTATTTTCTTTGCCATCTGCCTTGCCGCCCAAACATTTGCACCGGATGATATGCCTACGAGCAAGCCATAATTCCTACCTAATTCCCTTGTGGTCTCTATGGCATCTTCATCGGATACTTCTACCACCTCATCCACCAGTGATACATCGAGCACCGCAGGTATAAAGCCATCACCTATGCCCTGAATCTGATGTAAACCCGGTTCGTGTCCAAGCAGGGCTGAGGCGTTCTTCGGTTCGACTGCGACTATCCTTACACCAGGCTTTCTTTCTTTGAGGAACTTGCCTACCCCCTGAAGTGTTCCGCCACTTCCCACACCTGCTACGAAGCAGTCAATCTCTCCACCCATCTGTCGCCATAGTTCGTGTGCAGTCTCTTCATAGTGCACTCGTGGGTTGTCAGGGTTCTCAAATTGCTGAGGAACATATACATTTGGGTCATTTCGCTGAATCTCTCTGACTTTATCAACTGCACCTTGAATGCCTTTCTCCGCGGGGGTTAGAATTAGTTCTCCACCCAACGCTTTTATTAGTTTTTTCCGTTCTTCACTCATATTTTCAGGCATAACTATACACACTTTGTAACCTTTTAGCCGTCCAACGAGTGTAACGCCTATTCCAGTATTGCCTGAAGTCGGTTCGACAATTACTTTGCCAGGCTTAAGTGCACCCCGTCTTTCTGCTCCTTCTATCATAGCCAGAGCAACTCTGTCTTTTATACTACCACCGGGGTTCAAAAACTCTGCCTTGGCGAATATACGCTCACCTTTCAACTGAATCAGCGGAGTATTGCCAATCAAATCGAGAATGTTATCAGTCTTTAGCATAGCGGTTTAAGAATCCTCTGACTAATGTTAACTGGATAGAGAAACGAAAAGAATAAGATGATTATATCATTAGAAGTAGGAATAAAGCATATAAGAATTTGAAGCCTCTGTCTCTAAAACAACAAAAATATTATAAAAAGGGTTCAATCAATTATATTTTCTATACGAACTTGGAGGTTCTTGGTAACGATTATTAGGTCGCCATCCTTTAAGGGCTTCCAATCTTCATCACTCGTCATCTCCTCAGAAGCGATAATAACTGCCTTTTCTTCTGCTAATCTTTTTACTTCTATCAGACTCCTTGTCTCCGTTGATTCTCCCCAGAATACATCCCCTGGGTCTCTTTCTAAGTAATATAAGTGATTGCCATATTTGAAACCATATAAGTTTTTGCCGTCTGATAAAAGAAAGTTTGCTCCACCATTAGCAAATCCTTCGTCTATTATCTCCTGCACCGCCCTTTTTATACCTTCCTCTACATTGTTTCCTTCTTTATTTATGCACTGTAGGATAAACCTAAAGTAGATTTCGGAATCTATTGGTTGACTGGTAAACTCTTCATCATATGGAGGGATTAGTAAAGACATTATCTCGTCTCCGTCGACAGTTCCGTTATGTGCAAATATCCAATACTTCTCCTTTCCCTCCTTCTCCCCCTCCACATATCGGAAAGGGTGAGAATTTTTATCTGTAGTATTCCCACACGACGCCAACCTAACGTGAGCAATAAAAATTTTGCTCTTAACTTCCCTTGAGACCTCGACAAACTTCTCCGATTCAGGAGCAGTCTCCCCCTTCTTTTCTATACGAGCAATAGATTTCTCATACCAGCCAATACCCCAACCGTCACGATGTATTTTTCCTAATACCTTAAAACTTTTACTTGCCTCTTGCATTGAAAAGTATATGTCTACCTCTTTATTTGCTATTAACCCAAATAGTCTGCACATAGCAAATTCCTCCCTATTTTTTGATTTAAAAATTTTATGGAGATATTATAGCAAATTTGAGAGCCAAAAAAGACTAATAAATCCAAGAAACTTGTAATTATACATCGAAGTTGTAAACAGGTATATAAGTATGTTTATTATTTGGTTGAAATTGATGTGAAATTTTGTATATTATTACCTTGTCAAAAAAAATATATTCTAATTATAACTAAAATTAGGAGGAAGTTTAAGATGAGGAATATCAGGGACCGCCTGCAAGAGATTAAAGAAGAATTGATTGAGAAGATTCTCACGAATGTATATCCGCCTGGGTCATATTTTCCTTCTGAACACGAGTTGTGTAGAGAATACAATATTACAAGGGGTTATATCAGGCAGGTATTGCAAGAATTACAGATTGAGGGGTATTTGATAAGGTCACAGGGTAAACGAACAATGGTCGCCTCCCGCGAGCAGTATGTGAGGGCAAAACTAAACCCCGTCCGTACTACCTTTGCAATTGCGATGCAAGACCAGCAAACGCAACATACTCAGAAGATACTTGAAGGGTTTATGAACAAAGCAACGGAGTTATCAGTCCAGACAATTTCGTATAATCTATACTTTGACGAGAATACTGAATATAACTTTCTCAGGAATTTGCGCAAATTAGGAATAGACGGAGTTGCTTGGTGGCCCCATTATAACAATGAGAAGAATAGAGAGGTAGTGCAGAAACTTATCAATCAGAAGTTTCCGATAGTGCTGATAGACAGATACCTCTCCCCGTTAAAAACCGACGCTGTGGTATCTCAGAATTTCCTTATAGGTAAAAAACTCACAGAGTGCCTTATTCGGAGAGGGCATACTAAGATAGCGTTTGTGACTGCGGAACTAACACCAACAAGTGCCCGCCAAAGATACGAAGGCTACCTTACCGCACTTAAGGAGAGTGGTTTGCCGTCCCTGCCAGAGTATACATTATGTGCATTGCCCGGCGAATTACCAATTAGCATCTACAGGGCTATGGCATATAAGGAGAAGCCTACAGCGATGGTTTTTGCCTATGATATTTTAGCGGAAATAGCCTTCACAGAATTGACACGATTGGGCTACAAAGTGCCCGATGATGTTGAGTTTGCTACCCTGTGCGATGAGAATCGTCCACAAACATTGAAGTTTCCTGCGTGGGTGTTCAAGCAGGATAGTATTAATATGGGACGGATAGCGTGTGAAAGACTTCACGAACGGCTTAACAACTCGAATATGGATTATGAACTGATAGAAATACCTCCCGTGCCACCTGAACCTTACTGGTTTTCAGGTGTAGAGGTAGTTGAACAAGGGGAAACGGAAACTATAGGTGGGCACCTATAAGACATAGGTAACACTTGGCTTTTGGCATCTTTGCTATACGATGAAAATTCCAAAAGTGTAAAAAAAGAAAAGGGATATATTCCGATTATATGATGTTTTTCTTCTTTGTATAAAGGATAGATATTAGTTGAAGAACTATAGGACATAGGTAACACTTGTCTTGGCATATCATATGCGAAATTAATAACATCCTAAGGAATTGCTACCTATGAACCGATACATAGAGCAACAGATAATTTACCTAAAACTGAATA
>CAZZMK010000114.1:0-3298 GCA_964655185.1 uncultured Nitrospirales bacterium
GGAAGGAAACAATGATAATTGAATACCTGTTAGTATTAATCATTTTATTAATAAGTATAATCTATCTGCTATATAGCCTTTTTCTATTCATTAAAGCCCCAACACACAACTGCTTATGTAGTGCGTGTAACAATAGCACAAAAAAAATTAAAGTTAAATTTCTAATTTTTCCTAAAAAGACAATCTCAAGTCCCAATAATGTACCAAGTTCCAAACTAAAGAGGTAGTATCTATGAACAACCCAAACTCACAGGAACTACACAAAGAAGAAACTAACTATATAAGATTAAGCGAATTATCTGAGGGAGAATCAGGAGTTATACATACTATTCGTGGAGGACCCATGCATTACAGAAAAAGGCTTTTTGAGTTAGGTCTAACTCCTGGTACTCCAATAAGAGTAATTAGAGAAGCACCCCTCGGAGACCCGATAGAAATAGAGATAAAAGGCTATTCCCTGGCTCTTAGGAGAAAAGATGCATGGCATATAATAGTCCAAAAAAGCAACTCAACACATTCCACATCATAATTGTAGGCAATCCCAACTCAGGTAAAAGTGCTATCTTTAATGCCCTCACGCATGAATATCAACATGTTGGAAATTACCCTGGAGTAACCGTAGAGAGAAAAACAGGAGAATTAGAAATAAATGATTTCAAATTCATCATCGAAGATTTACCAGGGGTATATTCTCTCTCCCCTTATAGCGAAGATGAAAGAATCGCGAGGGACATAATACTAAATCCCCATTACTATGACCTTATACTTAACATCGTAGATTCCACAAATTTAGAAAGAAACTTATATCTAACTACTGAATTAATGGAACTAAAACGCTCTATGCTCATAGTACTAAACATGAGTGACCTTGCTACGAAAATGGGAATCTATATCGATGAAAAGCAACTTTCTAAACTACTTAACGTTCCTGTGGTAAAAACTATAGGTAGTAGAGGAGATGGAATTGAGAATATAAAAGAACTACTTCTTGAATATATCCAAAACCCTGAAAAGTTTATTCCAAATGACGTTAACTATGGCCACGAGGTAGAAACTATCGTAGAAGATATCGCTCAGAAAATATCTTCATTACTACCACAAGATGAAAATTACAGAGCAAGATGGTTTACTGTAAAACTATTAGAAAAAGACCCTACCACACTAAAAAACCTGAGCAAAATACTAACACACTCGCAATTACAAACTCTCGAGAAACTAATAAATCAAGGTATTACTGAAATTGAGAAACACGAAAGATATGACCCTGTCATTACAATAACCCAGAGAAGATATGGATATGTTTCGGGCATCATAAGACAAACTGTGCGATTTTATGAAAAGTCTATTTACAACATAACTAATCAAATAGATAACATAGTATGCAACAAAATAGCAGGACCGATAATACTTATATGTGTAGTGGCACTAATCTTCCAAATTGTATTCAAAACGACCCAAGAATGGGAATGGATACCATCCCCTTTAGGATGGCTTAGTCCTGTCGGGGTTTTTGAAAAAATATTTGAACTTGCGGGAGAACAAGTTGAAAAAATCTTACAATCTTACCCTACGCTTCTTTCACTCATAAAGGACGGTATAATTGGTGGTGTAGGTGCAGTATTAAGTTTCGTACCACTAATATTCGTATTATTTTTTGCAATTTCATATCTTGAAGACACTGGGTATGTGGCAAGAATTGCCTTTATTCTTGATAGGCTTATGCGTATATTCGGGCTTCAAGGACGGTCCATATTAGCACTTCTAATATCCGGTGGGATAGGAGCGGGAGGTTGTGCAGTGCCTGGAATCCTTGCAACACGCACCATCCAACAAAAAAGAGACAAAATCATTACGATTCTGGCTGTTCCTTTCATGAGTTGTGGAGCAAAATTGCCAGTATACGCTATGATAATTTCCGCTTTTTTTGAAAATTACAGAACTACAGTAATGCTATCCCTTTGGGTCATTTCATGGCTTGTAGCATTGTTAAGTGCATTCGTACTAAGTAAAACAATATTTAAAGGTGAATATATCCCTTTTGTGCTTGAATTACCACCCTATCATCTTCCAGTAATCAAAAGTGTACTAAGACAAGCATGGGGCAGAACATGGGAATATATAAAAAAAGCTGGGACTTTAATACTTGCTGCAAACATAGTAATGTGGTCACTAATATATATACCAATCACTACTAAACCAGAGTACAAAAATCAAAACCTGCATCCTATAGAACAAAGCATTGCAGGCTACATCGGAAAAAAGATGGAAGTAATTACTTATCCTATTGGATTTAACTGGAAAATAAATGTAGCTCTATTAGGCGGTATTTCTGCAAAAGAAGTTATATTGGGGACCCTTGCTACAGTGTACAGTGTAGAATCCTCAGAAAATGAATCTGCCTCACTATCAAAAACCTTGTCGAAAAGTAAAGAGTGGTCGCCTTTAATTGCTTATACCCTTATGGTTTTTATTATGTTATATGCGCCATGCACTGCTACCCTAATAACAATCTGGAAAGAAACAAAATCTGTTTTCCTCCCGATATTATCCTTCTGTTTTTCCACGACAATAGCTTATTTTGTAGCTTTAATTGTTTTTCAAATCGGCAATTTATTATCATTTGGAACATAAACAACAATTATTTTTGCCACTAAATCACTGCACATAAGCCTAAATAGTTGTAAAAATGTCTGGCAGTCTAAAAACATACTTTCATGGTTTTATTTTTTTGATCATCCTACTCAGTGTATTTATTTACCTCCCCCATATCCCTCATCAATATTCAGGAAAAGACGAAGAAATTATACAGATTTTACCTCATAGAATAGGCGATATACACAAAGTATTAAGCCTTCAACCACATTCGCCTCTTGGAATTATTACAATACAAATCTCAGAAGAAATAGCATCTTCACCTAAGGCCCAGTTCATAATAAACTGGCTCATCTTAACTATAAATTCTCTCATTTTCTTTATACTTCTCACAAGAATATATTTTATGCAAAACAAGATACACCTATTCATAACCTCTTTATTATCAATCCTACTATTGGTATACCCTTTATCAGTATATTCATTCGGTTTCACATTAGCAAGAGGAGGTATCCTATCCGTTCTATTTTCGCTGATTGTACTTTTGCTAATAATCAAAGCAGAAAGTCAAGATATACCTTCACACTTACTGTATTTGAGTATATCCATTTTTTTTCTATTAGCCTCTTTCAGTCACTTTATAGGAAGTATCTTAAGTATCGTTATTATCGGGCATATTACAAAACAAATATATAAAAAAGAAAAT
>CAZZMK010000115.1:0-16658 GCA_964655185.1 uncultured Nitrospirales bacterium
AAGACTTCCCCATTTAGATATTTATTCACCCAGGCAAGTTTTTTTTCACTTTCCGGATGGTCCGTCTCAAGCAAAGGTTTTACCTCAGAACTTATACAATAATTCCCATAG
The DNA here is from genome assembly GCA_964655185.1 of uncultured Nitrospirales bacterium. GTDB lineage: Bacteria > Hydrogenedentota > Hydrogenedentia > Hydrogenedentales > Hydrogenedentaceae > Hydrogenedens. The sequence continues at coordinate 112 of CAZZMK010000115.1, forward strand.
ACTTCGTCAACCTCTTCAAAATCCTGAACTCCTTGAGTCACGGGGTGTTCTTTATCAACAACTTTAACGGAAATCTTAACATCATGTTTGTAAGTAGAGCGTGGGTAAGTTTTCCCCTCCCATAAAGTGTTATCCTGAGAAAAATATTTTGCACCTATTATTTTAGGAAACTCATCCCATTTAGGAAACGCTGAGACTGCGTGATGCAAAAATATCATCTTTCTCCCTTGTTTCAAATACTCCAAAAAGTTCTCTTCCTCCTTTTTGTCCAATTGCTGATTCATATTGTAAAAAACTATTACATCGTATTTATTGTTCGGCGGTGAGTCAAAAAAATTGCAATTTCCTACCTTATAGTTAAGATATTCAACGCTAAAATCCTCAAATGATGACCACATCTCTTCAAAAGCCTTTTTGTCGTAATTGTGCCCTCCCACGATAACCGCAACCTTTATCTTACTTTCTCCACCTTTACTATCTGAGCCAAAAGACTGTAACGAAAGTAGCATTAAACCAAGCAACAAAACAGAAATTAACATAAAACAAATTCTTCTCAAATTAGTTATCCTAAACATAGTTATTCTCCTCTAATAGTTATTGTTATATTCTAATACTTTTTCCCTTTACTGACAAGTCAAAAAGAATTAGAAAAGAATGAAAATATTCATCATCTAAATAAGAAGAAATTAGTGACAACTTAATACTCTCTGTGAGGAATTTGCAAAAATTTGAGAAACAATTAAATTCCACTAATATTTGTCTTGGGTTGCCATTAAAAATGGTAAAATGTTAAACTGAATTATCGCAGTCAGATTAAGCAAGCCTCAGGAAAGGGTGCAAATTGGCAAAATCTGAAGATAGAAAAAAGCCTTATCCGCCTCAATTTGAAAAAGAAGTAGTAAAGCATATTGAATTAATCACCAGAGTTGCTTATAAACTAACTCAAAATCGCGAAGACGCACAAGATTTGGCGCAAGCAACCCTTGTTAAGGCATTTAGATTCTACGATAAGTTTGAAGAGGGCACAAACATAAAAGCATGGCTCATGACTATTCTAAGAAATACATTCATAAATGAGTATAGAAAAAAGTCTAAAGAGCCCACTCAGGTAGAACTTTTAGGTAGTGAGCCAGCCAAATCCACCGCAGTAGACCCACAAGTTTCCGCTTACGCTACAAGGGAGAAAGGTAGAGAACATCTACTTGAACTACTTTCTGACCCAGTAAGAAAGGCCCTTGATTCACTCCCTTACGAATTCAGAGAAACAGTAATCCTTGCAGACATAGAAGAGTACTCCTACAAAGAAATTGCTGATATGATGAAGTGTCCCCTGGGTACTGTAATGTCACGGTTATTCAGAGGACGAAGAATGCTAAAAGAACTTCTGCTCAAGAGCACCCAAGAAGGCGAAATAGTTGTCCCTACTCGCCGAAAAAGAGGTAAGAAACCTCAAGAGTGCAAAGCATAAGGGCACATTTTCAAAAAAGCTACCCTCTACGACTATAAGGAAGTTTCCAGCCATTATGATATTCACATCCGACTAATTGGTCTGCAGTAGGGTTATTTACTACCTTCTCAGCATCTGCATCCCAGTGTATTTCAGAACCAGAACGAAAAGCAAGATTACCGAGATGTGCAACCGTCGACACAAAATGCGCCACCTCAATGTGTTCTACCGGTTGTTCTCTCGATTTTACACAGTCAAGGAAATTTCTTACATGAGCAGGGCGACTATCCTTGCCTGGTTCTCCCGTTATCTTCTCTACAGTCTTTTTCTTAGGCTCTGGAATAACCTCCCACCCTTGGTCATCTATTACCAGAGTTGCTTCTGAGCCACAGAATAACATCCCGTGAGGCTTACCATTTGGACCAATACCACCAAGCATTTGGTGCTCAAATATCAGCATATAGTCAGGAAACTCATACACAGTAACCTGTGTATCGGGGGTCTCAGAATTATCATCTACAACTAATTTACCGCCCATAGAACTCACCCTTTTCGGCATTTGCAAACCCATACCCCACAGACAAATATTCAGTAAATGTACACCCCAGTCAGTCATTAAACCTCCTGCGTAATCCCAGAACCATCTAAAATTAAAATGAAATCTATTCTTATTAAAAGGTCTTTTTGGAGCAGGACCTAACCACATATCATAATCTACACCTGGAGGTGGGTCACTATCAGGAGGATTTCCAATTCCACCTACCCAATCAAGATAAGCCCAAGCGCGAACCAATCTAATCTTGCCAAGTTTCCCCGAGTGGACAAAATCTATCGCCTCCTTGTAATGAGTACCGCTACGCCACTGAGTCCCCATTTGAATTATGCGATTGGTCTTCTTCGCACATTCAAGCATAGCCCTACCTTCATCAATACACTTCCCTAAGGGCTTCTCACAATATACATCTTTCCCTGCTTCACAAGCATATATTGTTGGAAGTGCATGCCAGTGGTCTGGAGTTGCCACTATTACTACATCTACATCTTTTCGCTCTACAAGTTTTCTAAAATCCTTCACTGCCTCAGGTTTATGACCGCGCTGAGCCTCTACAAGTTTAACAGTCTCTGCAATCTTAGCATCATCAACATCACATATCACATTACAATCCACCTCAGGATTCAAGAAGAATGTAGATAAGTCTACCTTTCCAATACCTCCACATCCAATAAGTCCTACATACACCTTCTCATTCGGCGAGACATTCTTAGCCTTTTCTTTTGCTTCCTCTAATTGCTGGGCGAATAACCGACGCTCTAATATTGCAGTAGATGAAATAGAAACTGATGTGGAAACAAGAGCATCTCTAAGAAAATCTCTACGTGACTGTGGTTTCATAGTCCTTTCCCTATCAAAATTGTGATATTTTCTGGTATTATTCTTATCTAATCATAATAAACTAACATTATTAAAATGTCAAATTTAAATGAAAAGTTCCTATATCCGATATGCTGAGCCGTATTCTAAATGCAATCAAGACAATAATTGGGAGATTCAAAACTTACGGAGTACATTCTGCATATATTGCTCTTAAATCTAAAATACTCAATATTTATGTTAGGTTAGCAAACACCTATCTACCCGCAAAAGTAATATGCCCTTGTTGTGGATGGGAAGGAAGAAAGTTCCTCTATCTCGATTGTGGTTGGTTTATTGTTCCTGAAGTAGAATGCCCTTCGTGTCACGCTCATGAGAGACACAGGATGTTAAAGATACTCCTCGAAAAGGCAATACCAAAATTTCTCCAAAACAACAATAAGCCAATAAAAATTTTATACTTTGCTCCGGAACCACATTTTCTAAGTTTCTTAAGAGAGCACAAAAACCTTGAGATTGTATTCACTGACTATTCGCCTTATGCAATTGCTAATGTTGCCCAGCCAAAATTCGTAGCAGACATACACTCATTACCATTACTGAATGAGTCCTTCGATGAAATAATATGCATTCACGTACTTGAACATGTAAAAGACGATAAAACCGCATTAAAAGAACTTAACAGAGTGCTAAAACCAGATGGAGAAATTCTATTAATGGTTCCCTTTATGATGGACCAATCAGAGACAATAGAATATGGAGCACCCCGACCCGATATATTCGACCACGTTAGAGGTTATTCTCCTTTAGATTTTAAAGATAGACTCTCAGAGTTCGAATTTGAAGAAATAAAAAGAGAAAATATATTATCAACGGAAGAAATAGAAAAATATAAAATACCCAACAGCCAAATTATTTACTTATGCAGAAAAACTTCTCCCCCATTGTAACCAACAACACGGAACTAACATAATTTAACAAGTTCGCGTCTTAAAACAGCACCCGTAGAGGATTTAGGTAATTCATCAATAACTTGGACTTCTACCTTCTCTGATAAGCCATTTACCTGAGAACATAAAAATTCTTTCAATTCCTCAGCGGTCGCTTTTCTTCCTTCTCGGAGGACTACAAAAGCCTTTGCTTCTCTCTCTTTACTTGGCTTAGGAACCGCTATAGCACATACCTCTACTACATCCGGATGCTTGAGCAAAGTTTCCTCAATAACCTTATAAGACATACTTATGATACCTCCTATAAAGCCAATTAAAAAGAACTATTAATACTAAATAAGTACGCTGATTATATTTTACCTGATTTGCGGAGAAATTTTCAATGATTAACAGGCTAATAATTTGTTAAACATACTATATATTGTATTGCTAGATAGTTAAAACCTTTATATTGTATTAATAAGGCTTCTTACTTTTATTTCATTCAATTATTATTAGGAGGCAATTAAACAAAAAATTCCCCTTCTTGTTACATAATCAGATATAGACTGTAAGTCTTCCGAACCAAGGGATAAAACCATATAATTAACTCAATTAAAAACTCAGAGAATGAAACTTTACTTTTTAAAATAACCAATGGCGATTGATTATCAATCGCCATTTGTTTTAGTGTTTGACTTACCTACTGAAATTAAAATTTAACCCCTTAATAGTTGAAGTGCGGTTTGAGGTATAACATTTGCTTGGGCGAGAACTGAAGTACCGGCACTAACGAGAATTTGATTTCTTGTAAATCTCACTGTCTCCTGAGCAATATCCGCATCTCTTATTTGACTTTCGGAATATGCAGCGTTTTCCTCTTGAATCTCAAGAACACTTATTGTAAATTCTAACCTGTTTTGGAAGGCACCGAAATTACTTCTAAGTATGTTTATACTCTTAATGGCATTATCAACGAGGCTTAACGCTGCTACTGCGCCAGTTTGGGTGGAAATAGATAATCCATTTACACCCAAATCCGAAGTTTTGGCTCCATTAATTGTTATAGTCATTACTTGCCCTGAGTAAGGTCCTACTTGAATCATAAGGCTTATAGGAGCACTTAACATCCGGAAGCCATTAAACTCAGTATCTCTTGCAATAGCGTCCAATTGTTGTAGTAATTGCGATACCTCTGTATCCAAAGCGGCACGATTCTCATTGCTATTGGTGCCATTTGCAGATTGAACTGCCAATTCTCTTATCCTTTGCAATATATTTGAACTCTCTATCAATGCTCCTTCGGCGGTTTGAATTAAACTAATACCGTCTTGTGCATTTCTGATGGCTACCCTTGAGCCTCTTACTACAGACCTGAAGCCTTCTGCAATTGCGAGACCTGCTGCATCATCTGCTGCACGATTGATTCTTAACCCACTCGAGAGCCTTTCCAAAGTCTTGTTCAAGTCGAGGGTATTTCTGCGTAGGATTCGGATTGCATTGAGGGCTGCGACATTGGTGTTGATTCTTAGACCCATAGGAATTCCTCCGTGAATTAAGTTTTAGTTAGCATCCTTGCTCTGATGAAATTTTTATTCATCACTCAATAAAATTATCGGCAAATTTTCTCAAACCTTTAGTTTTTTTCTTTAGAAAATCAATATATAAGGCAACTTAATCCTAATGAAAGATAAATTCGTGTAACGCTGAGTGGGGGCCACTGTATATACTTATAGAAGAAATTGAACTAAAAATAGAAAGGAGGTGAAAAGATATGTTGTACTCATTATTAGATGCAATTGAAGCGTTTATTAATGCGATTTTCAAGGCACTACAGGACCTTCTGAACTTCTTGGGGATTGGAGTAACAATTCCACCTGTAGATTTGACCAACAATAATCAGTAATTAAACTTTAAAACTCAGAAAGGAGGTGAAAAATATGTTAGAGGGATTATTGAACGCAATTGAGTTCGTAATCAATTCCATCCTTGAGGCTATCCAGAAACTATTAGGATGGCTCGGAATTGATGTGTCCTGGGGACCGATTGATTTGTAGATTGAACTAACCAAGGCTTCTGTGAGATATTAATACTAAAGTAAGGGCGCCCTTACATGGTAAGAGTTGATTATAGTTTCATAATCGAGATAGGTAACGGTCTCACAGGCTTTGTAAATCATCTGGTATATATTCTCAATTATCTTCTTGAGGTCCTTGGGTGCAAATTAAGAATAATTCCCCTTCAATAAATTAAACATATCCAAGAACGCCCTCTCTTCAATAAGATTAAACATATCTTAAGTAGGCGTCCTTAATTCGTTCCATAAACTCATCGGGGGGAGTATCCCAATATCGTTCAGAGAAGATTTCAACTTCAATGAAGCCACGAAATCCTGCTTGTTCAGCCCATGCTCTAATCTGCCGAATAGGTATACAACCTTCTCCCATTAGTCCTCTATCATTCAACAAATGTGTAGTAGGAGTTTTCCAGTCAGATACATGAAATGCAAAAATTTTTCTCTCTGCTCGCATAATCTCAGCCTGTAACCAAGGTTCCCACCACACATGATAGACATCAAGTACTATTCCTACCCACTCTGAATGAATTGCGGTAATTATGTTATTCGCCTGTTCCATAGTGTTTATTGCAGAACGATTATCCGCATACATTGGATGTAGTGGCTCTACGCCAAGGCATAATTGCAAAGACTTTGCGTGAGGTAAAACCTTCTGAATGCCATCAAGAATTTGTTGGCGTGCTTCTGCAAGTGGCAAACCAGGTTCAGCCCCACAAACTAAAACTAATAAGGGAGCGCCTATTTCTTTTGCTTCGTCCATAGCCTTCATATTTTCTACACACGCTTTTTCGCGTTCCATCGCACTCGCACTTGGGAAAAAGCCTCCCCTACAAAGACTCACAATTTTAAGTCCGGAGTCTTTCAATATTTTTTTTGCTTCTTTAAGACCCACTTCGTGTATATGTTCCCGCCATACTGTTATCCCTGGGACCTGATGTTTCTGAAATAGTTTCACTATTTCAGGTAGTTTCAATTTCTTAAAAGTCATTGTATGAATAGCCAGTCGGGAAAAATCTTGAAGTCTTTCTACCATTCACTTTTTCCTTTCCATTTGGACAAGTCTAATTTTTCTGCAAGAACTCATATATTTCTTCAAAACCTAATTCCTTGGCTAACTCTGCAGGGGTTCTACCTTTATTATCTTTTTCCTCCTTGCTCGCCCCATTTTTCAAGAGAACATCCACCATATTAATTTGTCTTTCTTTAACTGCAATATGTAGCGGAGTAAAGCCTTCCTGGCTTATTTCGTGTACATTTAAATCTACACCTACACTTATCAACAAACGAACTATATCCAAAGAGTGAGACCATACTGCCCTGTGAATAGGCGCTTTGCCTAAATAAAAAATCTTAGCAAAATCAGGATAGGTTTCACACAGAGTTTTGGTTCTATCTACATTTTTAGAGTTTATACTCACCAGGTAATCCTCACAAATAAGGGCAGTCAGTAGTCTATAGGTTTTCCTGAATCCTTCGTATTTCCTTACCTGCGAATAAGTAGGACCTTCTGGCAACTTAAACCAATTCATACTCTCTTTAAGGAGGTCTATGGCATTCCTACCCGTATTATTCTTCATACAAATATCTGCCCCTCTCGCTACTATTAATTGCACAAACCTATCTTCGCCATTCATTACTGCCAGGTGTAATGGAGTATACCCACTCTTATCTCTAATGTTTACATCTACACCTTTAATTATCAAAATTTGAGCAGGACCCCAGTACCCTTTCTCCGCACACAAATGCAGTGCGCTTCTACCGGTAGGGGTAGTAAGTTTTACATCCGCTCCGAAGTCAATTAGGGCTTTAGCAATGATAAGTTGACCACTTTCACAAGCAATATGTAAAGGGGTATAACCTCGTTTATTGCATTCATTTATAGGCTGACCTTTCTGAATTAAAAATACAAGCGTATTTAACTCCCCCGACATACAGGTATAATGGATGGGTAAGTTTTCTTCCTTGTCCCTTACATTTATATCCAGCCCAAGGCTCACAAGCCACTTTATAGTATCTACCGTTTTAGAACTCCCCGCTAAGTGCACCAATCTTTTCCCATTAAACGCTTCCACATTTATGTCAGCCCCTTTCTCCACAAGATACTTCGCCAAGTCGAGGTTGTCAACTTCTAAAGAAGCAAACAAAGGTGTTGCTCCGAGTACATCTCTTGCTTCTATATCTGCTCCTTTTTCCACTAAAAATTTTACTACATCTGCTCTGTTATTTCTTACCGCCATATGAAGTGGCGTTTCCTTCTTCTTGTTAGTATCATTGATATCAATACTTCCACCACCCTTTTCAAAAATATACTCAATTAATTCCAGAAAGCCATTTTCTGCACACAGATGAAGCACACTGTTCCCATTTCTATCTTTAGCAAGTAAATTTGCACCTCTATTTATAAGGTACTTTGCAACTTCAGGCTTTTCTATTGCTACGCTAAATATTAACGGCGTCTCCCTATTTCTATTTACTATCTCTATATCTGCTCCCTTATCTAAAAGTAAGCCTACTATATCTATACTTCCCTTCTTAACAGCATAGTGCAATGGAGCCATTCCATTTACGTCTCTCGCGTTAATGTTCGCACCTTTATCTATGAGAAAACCTAAAATATCCTCTTTACCCGCTTCCACTGCAAAATGAAGTGGAGTCTTCGACTCTCTACTAACATTTACAAGATTAACATCCGCCCCTAAATCCACCAGAAGCTTCACGATTTCTAAATCCGAATTCTCTATAGCATATTCTAATGCTGTTACATCTCTACGAGCACTACCGATACCGTTAATATTTACACCTAAATCAACCAATAATCTAATCATCTCCATATTATGGTCCCTAATAGCCACGGAGATTGGCCTATCCCCCTCTAAAGTAGAACAATCAAGGTTTGCTCCTTTACTTAACAAATGCAATAACATATCTTTTTGATTAGCAGAAACAGCAATAATTACTGCGGGAGGCAGAAATCTTTGTGGTGGGGCTATAAGCCATTCAGGATGTTCCTTTAAGTACTCATCTACCATCTGGATATCACCATAGTATATTGCAGTTTCAAAAGAATAATGCGCATCGTAGCCTTTTAATACTCTCACTACTTCAAAATTCTTGTTCTCCCCCGCTATATTTGCAGGTCCATAATACCTCCATTCATCAACACTAATTAAGGGGTCAGCCCCATTAAATAATAGAGCCCGAGCCACCTCAGGAGAACCACTTTTTGCGCAAAGGTGAAGTGGTGTATAGTTTTCTATATTTCGTGAATTCGGATTCAATCCGAGCGTTATCAAATGCTCTACAAGGTAAACACTATTTGCTATAGAAGCAAGATGAAGCGCATTATTTTTTACCTCATCTACCGCAAATATATTTCCACCAATCTCCTTACATTTATCAAGCAAATATGGATAACCACTCTTTGCTGAAGTTAGCAATGCATTATCTTTTTCTTGTTGAGTTAAAGTATCTCTAAGAATAGGTGACAAGTAAAATAACGCGTAGAGGTCTCCTGATTTGATTACTTCTTCAATAGAATTGAATCCCCATTTTTTCAACAATTCAGATAATGCCTCTGAATCCGAATTCATCTCACAAAAACCATATAGCACAAATCCTAATACACATAACAAATATATCAATAAAAAACAAATATTATTGCTCGCTTTCTTCATTCACAAACACTCCTAATTAATAAAGTCACCAGATAAATGTTATAACTGACTTCGGCGGTATTTCATATTCAAAACAAATATTTTCGGATTTTACACCAATAACTTTATTATTATTCTCTGCATTTGCCACTACTAAAACTAATTTTCCATCAGGATTAAGGAAAGAAACATTGTTAATATAACGGTCGCCTGGTGTACTGAAAATACGATGTGCTCCCCTTTTCACAAATTTCATAAACTGGCCATACATATAGTAATCATACCTATACTCTATTTCATTGTCTTGTGTAAGGACTATCATAGTCGGACTTGCATGATGTGGCCCTCTATTAGGTTTTCTTTGCCAATCAAGACATATTACCCAGAGGTTATAAGAGCGAGACCAATTTCGGAATATTTCTATTATTTTGATAGCACCTCTCGTGTAGAATGTTGAGCCTTCGGTAAAGTAAATGTGCTTATCAGGGAATTCATTATGCAATACACTCTGAGCATCAACCTTGCCCTCATACAGATGAAATCCTGTACCTTCAACATACTTTGAAGCCTGCGGGTCTGAAAAAATTGCTCTTGGGAAATCGAGTACATTCCAGTTATGGTCCCAACACCATATCTTCGTATCTATTCCACCCCTCTCGAATAACGGTCCTAAGTAATCTCTTATAAACATCTTCTGCTCTTCCGCACTCCATACGCAGGTAGGGTAATTGGGGTCTTCCATCAGTGGCTCGTTTTGCACTGTGATAGCATAAATAGGTATACCCTCTGCGCGATAAGACTCAATAAACTTTTTTAAGTATTCAGCATATACAGGATACCATTCTTTTTTTAACTTCCCTCCACATAAATTCTGTGTGTCCTTCATCCATGCAGGAGGACTCCATGGAGAAGCAAAGAATAACATTTCAGGGTTCTTCTCTTGAACCATCTTGACTATTGGAATAACATATTCTTTGTCTTTCTCTATCGAGAAGTTCTTCAAGTCAGGGTCGGTTTCTCCTGGGGGAAGGTCTAAGTATGTATAGTACGGCTCACCTACAAAATCAGATGTTCCTATACACAACCTCATTAAGTTCATTCCTATCCCTTTTTCAGGATGAACAAGTTTTTCAATCACCTCTTCCCTATTCTCAGGTGAAAGTTTCATTAAGTTCCAACAGGTAGCGTGCTCAAGAGAACCTCCCATCCCTAAAATACTTTGGTACTTTTGGCTCTTGTCAACCTCTATCACATTAGCCTTCTTTCTTAACTTCTTTACTACCTTTACTTCAACTTCTGAAAGTTTATATTTTCCATCCTCTGAACTTATCCACGCTTTTATAGAGGAAACTTCCCCTGCCCACACAAGAACACTTTTCAAGATTACTAAGATAATCATTGTATTGATAAAACTCTTACTATTCATAGCACATTCCTTCCATAATAAAAATAGTGTAAAATTAACATAAGTAAAATACTTGTCTAAAACATAAGCACTTCTCGTATATGTATTCTAAAGATAAAGAAATTATAAAATACTATCACGAAAGAACTAAACACAAGCCATATAAATACGCGCGTGGTCCAGAATACCTTGATTGGTCAAACGAGCCTAAACCCTTCAGAAGATACTCAAACTCAGAAAAAATTAAACTACCTTTTTCAAACCCAAACGAGTCTCCATCATTTTACCAGTCTCTATTTCAATTCCAGATGATAACGCCTGCACAATTCAATATGGAGTCTATCTCCAACCTATTTTTATTTTCCCTTGGTATCTCTGCTTGGAAAGAATATAGGGGTGTAAGGTGGGCTGTCAGATGTAATCCCTCCGCAGGGAATCTACATCCCACTGAAGCATACTTAATTGCACCTCCCCATTTACTAAACAACGAAGAGGCAACCCTATATCACTATGTGGCCGATGAACACATATTAGAAGTAAGAGCCATTGACCACAATTCAAACTGGGAAAAGTTCTACAAAGGAAAGACCACAGGCAAATTTATAATTATAGGCTTAACCTCAGTTATCTGGCGAATGGCATGGAAATATGGAGAGAGGGCACTTCGATACTGCTTGCTGGATATAGGACACGCCATCTCTGCAATAACCTATTCAGCAAGAGCAATGGGATGGCAAACTACCGCACTATCAAAAATCAACTGGGAACAACAAGCAACAATTTTAGGCTTGACTCGCAAAGAATTCAATGATGTCGAAAAGGAAACTCCCCAAGTTTTATTGCTGATACATCCTCACAATTCAAACCCTGAGAAAAATTTTAATCTTGACTACTCATCAACATTATTCACTTCCTGGTATGGAGTCCCTGATAGATTAAGTCCAGAACCAGTAGACTGGGAAATAATCGATGATACAGTACAGGCATTAAGCAAGTTTTCGAGTAAATTTTCGACTGAATTTTTAGACTATGAAAAAAGAATCGAGACAATTAATGAGTCTACAGTACCATTGGACCATATTCCACACTCTCCACCTTCATATACTCTTTTCAGACAAAGAAGAAGTGCTCACGAACTCGACCCAAAAACTTTTTTGCAGTTAGAAAAATTTGAGTCACTTTTACAAAATTTAAAGTTCGTCAAAACGAACATAATCAAAAGGGCTTTAGGAATTAACTTACCTACCTTGATAACTATTTTTGTTCATTCGATAGATAAATTAGAGTCAGGAATATATATCTTTCCGCTTGAAGAATCGGCAGTATCCGAATCACTGAAAAATGAACTTCTACCTATAAAGATGTCAAATGGAGAGGTAGTCTATTTATACAAAAAAGGAAACTTTAGGAAATTTGCAAATTACATATTATGCGGGCAAGATGTTGGTGGAAATAGTATAGCCTTATTTGGGATATTTGCAAATCTTCAAAACATAATAGACAAATATACCGAGTTTGCTTATGCACTACTACATTGGGAAGCAGGTTTTCTCATTCATCATTTATATCTCGAAGCGGAAATCCTAAATCTCCAAGGTACTGGGATAGGCTGTTTCTTTGATGATGAATTTATAATTAAACCGACCCAATCAAAAGAATCTGGAGAAATAGTGCCTATCTACTACTATGCCTTAGGAAAACCTATACCAGACCTACGACTCAAAACTTCCCCACCTTATCCTATTAGTTGACCAACCCTACTTCTTTGTAATACTAATTTCCACATTAGTAAAATAATACTTTCTTCATTAACACTCAAGGAGACAACATATATGCGAAAATTCAATGGTAAATCAAACTTATTAATTTCCCTTTTGCTAATTCTTTTCACAACTCTTTCAGGATGCGTTTATTCTTCTACCCATATTTATCTCACCTGGCAGAATGACCCTCATACAACAATAACAATCAATACTATCTCCCCCACAAGAGAATACCCCACCGAGATAAGATTAAAAGAAGCAGATAATCTTAATTCATCTGAGACAGTTATACAACTATCACCCCGAGACTTCTCCATAGTAAATCCACCCAGAAAAATTACAACTTATGAGATAACAAATTTAAAACCAGGTCAAATCTACACTTTCAAATTTAAGACAAACAAAAACAAATTCACAAAAGAATATAAGTTCAAAACTATTCCCAACGATGGAAGCCCACTTAGATTTGTTGCAGGTGGTGATATGGGAATTTTGCCATCTGCACCAAAACTATTACAGCAAGCAAGGAAATTCAATCCACTATTCGTAGTGATAGGTGGTGATATCGCATACGCTAACGGCGACCCCAAAAATGACTGGATTTGGGACATTTGGTTTACAAACTGGTGCAAATTAATGGTAAACGACGATGGGTGCTTAATCCCAATCATCGCAGGAATTGGAAACCATGAAGTCAACGATAAAGACATTTCATCATCTCCCGAAGAAAGGGCTCCATTTTATTTTAATTACTTCCCGCAGGAAAGACGCTCATACTTCGTTAGACAGTTTAACCCATTCTTCGCTTTAATAGTCCTTGATAGCAATCATATAGTTCCGGTATCAGAGCAGGTTGAATGGCTGAAAACTACTCTGGAAGCCAACGCAAATTATCCATACATAATCTGCACATACCATGTGCCCCTATATCCAAGCCACCGCCCCTTCGACAGGACTATATCATTGGAGGAAAGAAACCTCTGGCTACCGCTATTCGATAGTTACAAAGTTTCTGCCTGCTTTGAAAATCACGACCACACATTTAAAAGAACAAAGATTCTAAAAGGGAATCAGCCCTCATCAGAAGGTACAATTTATCTTGGAGATGGTTGCTTTGGCGTGAATCCAAGAGAAATTAAAAACCTTGACCTTGGTTATTTGGAAAAAGCAGAGAGTAGAAGGCATTTCTGGTTCGTAGAGGTCGATGCGGAAAAACTTATTGCAAAAGCAGTCGACGAAGAAGGACATATTTTCGACGAGGTAAACATACTCCCTCGTCTTCAGCCTAAAAAAGTAACTAACCAGTAAAATAGATTATATTTGTTCTATTCAGGAAGCGGCTTGCCCTTAGTCTCAGGAGCATATTGCAAAACAAACAAACCTATCAAAAACACGGAAGAAATAAACACACCTGCGTAACGGAGTCCAACCACTGATGCTAACCTACCAAATGTATAAGGTCCGAAAGCCGATATAAATCGTGCTACGTTGTAACAGAACCCTACCCCAGTCGACCTTAAGCGAGTTGGATAAAGTTCCGGGAAGTAAACTGCATATCCCGAAAAAATAGCAAGCAACATAAAACCCATTAGAAAGAAAAAAATCACTGCAGTAGCAAATGAATTAGTCAATAGGAAAGTAATAGGAATAACGATTAAACACCCTAAAAGCGCGAGTGTAAAACCTATCTTCCTCCCCATATTCTTTGCCACTACTCCATAAGCAAGGGCACCTAAGAAACAGCCAAAGTTTTGAGCCATTACCGCAAGGCTTACTTTGATTTCTGTTGCCCTCTTAAGTTCTGGCAAATTGTTAGGATTTAGTATACCTCTCAGAAGTTCTGCCGACCATACGCTTATACCCCAAAAACCTACAACTCCGACGGTAGCAAGCACAATACCAATAATAGTATGTTTTCTCCACCTCGGGTCTCCAAACAAATCCTTAATAGACCCTAAACTTTCTTCTCCTCTTTTTGCCTTTTCTTTTGCGGAACTCCAACTCTCCGGTTCCTCTATATACCATCTAATCAGGAAAACCAAAAACGCAGGAACAATTCCCACAAAAAATACATATCTCCAGACATGTTCTATAGAAGAAATCATTGAGGATAAAAGCAAGTTTACAACACCCGCAAGGATGTTACCAATTGCAGACATAGACTGCACTAATGCAAGTGCTGTAGGACGAGCATGGTCGGGAAAAGTTTCCGCAACTAATGCTGCTCCAGCCGCAAACTCCCCGCCTATACCCAACCCAGTCAAAAACCTAAAGAGCATAAACTGAATCCAGTTCTGTGATAACCCACTCAACCCTGTAAATCCCGCATACATTAAAATAGTTATTGCCATAGTTTTTGTCCTACCTAATTTATCACCTACCATACCAAAAAATAACCCACCAGTTGCCCATCCTAACATCATACACGTGGTGGCTATACCAACATACCAATTCAATTCACTCTCCGGCACACCAGGAAGTAAAGCCCTCATAGCAGGCTGTTTCGCAAAAACAAACAACCATTGGTCCATCGTATCGAACATCCAGCCCATCACTGCCACTGCAAGTACAAGATAATGATAACCTGTCAAACCTTCATTCCACTTTTTAGGTTTCTCAGTCATAGCCTCGCTCATCAACTTTCTCCTCTCAGTAAAGTTTAAATTGCTTATATTGTGTCGAATTGATAAACACAAAAGCCCTTCGATTAAAAACTACTACTTTGTTAATTCTACCAATTCCTCAATATAGGAATTCTTATCAAAATATATATTCAAGGCTTCAACAATGGCTTTATTTTTCAGTCCGGCAAGTTCCCACACCTCCGGCTCTAAAGGATACAATATATGAGGATAAGCAAACAAGCCCGAAGCCTTTGCAATATAATCCGCCACGCACAAAGACGCAGACAAAGTTCTTGTGATGTCAGAACCTGCATTCCATGGCTCGTGATGCCACCTCACCGCTTCACAAAGTTCTTCTGAAAGTTTCCACTCCTGGGCTATTTTCCCACCAATTTCAGCATGGTCAACACCTATCACTCGCTGTTCAAGAGCTACCCAGGTGCCTTTTTCCCCCTCCATTGCCAATCTACAAACACATTCCCAATGTTTAGAAAGAAATTCGCCGAGAATTACTTTGCCTATATCGTGTACCAAACCAAATACAAAAGCAGTGTCACCCTTAGCGTAATAAACATTTAACGGCCCTACTGTCACTATCGCATCCATGGCTATTCCAGTTGCTATACTATGCAGAACCAAATCTTTTGATTTATCGCCCATCTGATTAAATATCGTAGCGGTAAGAACAAGATTTTTAACTACCTTAATACCAAGTAATACTACTGCATGCTCGATAGATGTTACCTTCTGCCCTAATCCATAGTAAGCAGAATTTACTAATCGGAGCAATTTGAAAGATATAGATGGGTCAAGTGAAATTAAATGAGACAAGTCAGACAAACGGGTTTTAGGGTCATTCAACATCGAAATTATTTTCTGAACCGTGGCTGGTAAACTCGGAAGGGTAACTATTTCCTCAAGCAAACTCTCAACCGTATATTTTTCAAGTTCGCTCATACTTAGAACAACTGGTATAAACTTACATTATAAAAATCATACAATCTTTAATGGAACAAATGCTCTCTTCCCAAAAACACGCTCCTGAGTACAATATATATCAATCACATCCTCAGGAGGTATTAAGTCAATAAGCCTACTTACCGGTATTATTTCTTTCTCCCCGCCCTCTTTTTGAAACACAACTACAGCATTATAGTCTTTTTCGGCTGTACCTATAATGACAACTATACCCTTCCTCCCATCTCGCAATCCTACTACACGCAAAATTGCAGAACCCTGCCTTTTCCACTGCATCAAAATCCCTTCTCAACTCAATA
>CAZZMK010000116.1:0-14471 GCA_964655185.1 uncultured Nitrospirales bacterium
GAGAATTATTTTGAACAATTATTTAATGCACTTGCACTTGGATTAAGAGATTATTTTGTAAAGGTTGGGATTTTTGACAAGTTTCTTGTAGCCCTTTCTGGTGGGAGGGATAGTGCTCTTTGCCTATTACTTGCAGTTGAAGCAAGTAAGCACCTTGAGGGTGAAAAGTATAAGGATAAAAATCATAAAAAAGTAGAAGCAATATATTTGCCTCACAAAAATTTCAGTAGTACAGATACTCTAAACTGTGCCAAATCGCTTGCGGAAGAATTAGGCGTACCACTTAAGGTTGTCTCTATTCACGAAGAGGCAGAACTTGCTCTCAAGAAGTCTGCGGAGATAATGGGAGGTGAGGAAAAAGTAAAGCCTATAACTAAACAAAATTTGCAGGCTCGTGTGAGAGGAGCAATGATGTTAAACTGGGCAAACAATGTTAATGGATTACTCTTAGTTACATCGAATTTGAGCGAATCTGCTGTTGGTTACACAACCACAGGTGGTGATAATGAAGGAGGATTTTCACCCATAGCAAATTTACCTAAGACAGTAGTTTCCGCTTTATTGGAATATCTTCTCGAAACAAGAGGCATAAAGTCCTTAAAGAAAATTTTGAGTATTCCACCTACTGCTGAACTCGCACCGAATCAAACTGATGAGGGTGATTTGATGCCTTACCGAGTTCTTGATGATTTAATTTATCTATTTGCAGAAATGAGATTAAGTTTATCTGATTGCTGGAAAGTAATATGTTATAGATTTCCCGAATTTGATAAAGAACAACTTCGAAAATGGACAGAAGATTTTGCTCGGAGACTCGTCGGAAATCAGTGGAAAAGAGACCAACATCCTGTTTCTTTGAAAGTTTTAGAGCCAGATTTCGACCCCAAAACTGGATTTAGATTTCCTATTACTCAAAGTATCGAAGATGAGATAACCCAACTTAGAAATGCATCTCTGAATTGAGTTCTTATCCAGAAATTTTGCACTTGCCTCTTATAATTACAGGATAATACTTTTTTAAAGTAATCGAGTTCACCTTACCTTTGGGTAGAGTAGATATTTCTTCTCCCACTAAGTTAAATATTTTTAGGCCTTCATACGCTTTTATTTCTACTGATAGGTCTTTCTTGTAAGACCATATAACTATTGTTGAGCCTTCTTTTATCCCCATAAGCCCGTCGGATTCAAAATCAAGTATTTCAATATTTCGTCCTTTTACTTGAGTACATATGTTTGCGCATGCAAGGTAGGCTGGCTTTAATGAAAAATCATTTTTTACAATTCCAAAGTTTTCTTCAAAGTAAAATGGGTCGCTCCCATCATTTCTAAAATCATACCAACTTATATTTTCTACTACACCTGAAGCCAAGGCTGATAAATAACACCTTGCAAGCAGTAGTGCCTGCTCTCTTTCTCTTACTCCACCTTCCCATAAATGTGTACTCCACCCCATTTCAGTAATCCATATAGGGCGCTTACCTATTAGTTCGTAGGCCCTTCTTAATTCTTTTATGAACTTCTCCTCATTCAATTCTCTTCTATACGGGTGAACAGTTAAAATATCGAATGGAGTCCCCGCATCTAAGCATTTCTTTATAAAATCAAAATCGATACCTGATGTTGAAATTGCAAGCACTTTGGCATCTGGGTCTATGTTTTTAATTACTGAATAGCAATTCTTTACGAGTTCCGGATATAGTTCCTTAGGTCCCTGCCAGAAGAATATGTTAGGCTCATTGTAAATCTCCCAATATTTTATCCTGTTCTTGAAGTGTTGCACTGTTGCTTTAGTGTAATCAACAAAGTCCTCTATACCTTTCATAGTGTATGGCTCAGTCCATGGAGCCCAGTAACAAAGGAGTGCGTATGTAGATATTCCGTATTTAAGCCCTGTGTTTACAATGTTGTCATAATAGTCAAAAACAAAATGCCCTTGTTTAGGTTCTATCCCCGCCCACGAAAAGTCTTCTCTTGTCCATTTTATCCCTGCTCTGCTTCCCATTTCTGCAGATTTTTCTCTTGCTTCTTGATTGTTGCCGTATCTGTAGAAATACATCCCCATTCCCCAAGGCGAGTTTTCGTCTACATTGGGGTCAATTTTCGTATTAGGCTCTCTACAGATTGTGGAATTACCCTTGAAGGTTCTACCGTCACTTCTTTCAAAAATCCAATCCACTTCTAAGAAATTCTTTTCAACAGGAAAATCAGATGATATGCTAAATAAAAGTTTATCCCCTCCTCGCGAGAGAGTTATATCTGGATACATCCCCTCAGTAAGGGAGGTTTCTTCCCAGTCTTTTACTACAAATCTGAGTCTACCGGACACTTCTGTAGAAAGGAGATTCATTACTTCGCATTTGCATAATACTTTATTTTTGTCGATGGGTTCTGTTTTAGCAATTAAAATACATTCTTGCGAAGGGGGTAGTTCAGTTTCACATATAAACTTTAGTATTCTCAGTTGGAGAACCTCCGAAGGAGATGAGCCTTTCTTGATAGTAAGCCTCAAAAATCTAAGTGGAGGTCTAACTTTCCCATCGTTTTCTCCGCTAAAGTATTCCCAGCCTTCTGGAGGTGCTTCAAGTTCTATTTTTTGTAGTCCATATCCTGGCACATTTATGTTTTTCCTAAAGAATTGGAAGTGAGAGCCAAATAAAAATTCTAATTCACAGCCTGCCGAACTTGTCCATATCTCAATGATGAATTTTCGCGGTCTACCAAATAAAGAATAAGATGAATGATAAATTTCTCCTTTGGGGACTTTAGAAAAATCTATTTCCCAATTGCCCTCAGATATAGATATACCTTGAAATCTAAGTAAAGTTAGTTCATCCGTGAATATTGGCACGCTATATCTTATTATCTCCTCTGTCATCCCTTCATAAATTTGTAACCAATAAGTGAAAAAGAAAATTAAAAATATTCTAAAGCAGTTTCTCATATTTTAACCCTTTTGGAATTAGTCATTTTTTTACTTTATTATGAGATGAAGTAACAAATTATGAGCGATATTGCTAACGTTTTATGATACTACTTTTTATATTACAAAGTTATTTTTTCGGGAGTATTTACTTAGTGCTTACATAGTTTTTCAGTTTAACATTTAATCTTCTCAACTTTCCTCGCTTTTTGATGCTTAGTATATCTATATGAATTTGGTTTGGTGATAGACAATTTGACTTTACTACTTTTGAAATGATAAAGTATCGCAGTTGACTTTTCACAATTATTAACTGTATAACTAACTATTAGATAAGGAACGGGCACATGATTATCGCTGACATCATTAATATAGTAGTACAAGTTCTATTGAAATTTTTAGGCGAATGGTTAACTCAATTGCTTCTCTCATTATTTGGTATTGGGTCTACCCAAGAATAATAAAAAAAATTAATTCAACTAACAAATGATTTAAGGAGAGGGTATATTTTATGGATTTCAATGCTTTGTTAAAAGAAATTATTGAGAAGTTAGTTGATTATATCGTAGGTTTAATTACTAAAATTATCTCTGATTTCTTTACCGCTCTAACTGGGAAAGAGCCTGTTGATTAATCATTTTTAGTCAGAATATATATCATTTTGTCTCAGGGATAGGAAGAGTTGCTATTCTACTATCCTTGAGTTTAAATTTTTATGTATAGAAGAGAGTTTATAAGAGAGGGTAGGTTGTTATTTTCTACGCTAACGCTTATAAATCCTGTTTTTATTTTTTCTGCTTATAGTAATAAATTGGAGAGTAAATCTAAGTTTGAATTTTGGGGGCGGAAGTTTGGGTTTAACCTACAAAACTTTTTTATGCTTCGTTCTAAACGGAGGGTAGAAGAATCAGAAATTAAACTTATAAAAGAATTGGGGTTTAATTTTGTTCGCTTTCCTATGGACTATCGATGTTGGACTAAAGAGGGTAATTTATATGAAATTGACGAAACTGTCCTAAAGGAAATAGATGAAGGTATAGATATTTGTATAAAGCATGGTATTCATGTATGTCTTAATTTTCACCGCGCGCCTGGCTGGACTGTTGCTAAACCAGAAGAGCCTCTAAATTTGTGGAAAGATGAAGAAGCGGTAAAAGCGTGTGCCTACCACTGGAGACTTTTTGCTGAGAGATATAAGCAAATTCCAAAAGATTATCTTAGTTACAATTTGTTTAATGAGCCCCCTATAATTTCTGAAGATACCCATAGACGAGTAGCTGGAAAAATCATAGAGGAAATACGTAAAGTCGACGAAAAAAAGTACATTCTCTGTGATGGTAGAATGTGGGGTGCTGTTCCACCTACAGAACTAATTGATTTAGATATAGTTGCGTCTTTCCACATGTATCACCCGTTCACGATTACCCATTACAAGGCTGAGTGGGCTGGGAAATGGGATGGGGTCCCAACTCCAACTTATCCTCTGAAAGAAAATGATATCGTATGGGATAAAGATACTATCGAGCAGAAGCATATCCTACCTTGGAAGGCACTTGAGGAAAAAGGAGTACCTATTTTTGTGGGTGAGTTCGGAGCATACAATAAAACACCTCACGAGGTTGTATTGAGATGGATGGAAGATTGTCTGGAAATTTTCCGCAAGTATAATTGGGGTTGGGCTCTATGGACTTTCAGAGGTTCCTTCGGACCTCTCGACTCAGGCAGGGCTGATGTGGTTTATGAAAAAATGGGGGATACATTGGTTGACAAAAAAATGTTAGACCTCCTAAAAAAATACACTATTTAATAAGGACTATTTTTATAATAACCTCTTAACTAACCATAAACCTAAGGAGAATCTAAGATGGGTTGGGGGGTTTTGTGTCATCTTATTATTACTATAATTACACTGGTCTGTACTGAACATCATCAAAATCTTATTCAAGAAATCCCTCAGTTACCTTTAGTTTTATCAGAAGAAAATGTTTTAACTACTGGGCTTGTTGAGGTTAATAATAATTTTCGAAATTATATTTGCGTTGACTATGGGAAAGTAAAGCAGTATGTTTTCCCCACACTGTCTGGTTTAAGACAGGATTTTCTCTTGATAGAAAGGCCAAGTTTTTTTGATGAGAATTGGACAAAATTGAAATTAGAGGTTTCTTCGGCATATCAGATAATTCAAGTTAGGGAGGATATGATAATCCTAAAAAATCTTCTTTCAGGGGAAAAGATTATATTTGCTAATCTGTATGTATTTGATAGGAATGGCAATCAACTTCTGTCTAAATTTACATTTGAAAGTGAAAATATTGTAGCAATATCAATACAAGATTTTAACGCCGAGTATCCAATTTATATTGACCCTACATATTTAGATGAGGATTGGGTAAGTCTCAGTCCGAACTGGACCAATGGAACGGTTAATTCTGTTGATGTTAATAAGAATACTGGTGAAGTATACGTGGGCGGTGCATTTACAACAATAAACGGAGTTTCAGCTAATAGAGTGGCTAAATATAACGGTTATCAGTGGCAATCATTAGGAAGTGGGTTTAATAATACAGTTATGGTGGTTTTAGTATCCGACTTATCGGGGTGGGTGTATGCTGGCGGAAGTTTTACCTCATCGGGTGTTAATCAAAGGCTAAGAATATCTGCCTGGAACGGTATCTCTTGGACTCAATTGGGAGTCGGATTCAATGAAGTTGTTTATGCTCTTGTAGAGGGTGCAGATGGAAAATTATATGCGGGTGGTTCTTTTACAAAATCAGGAGACAACACTAAAAATCTAAACCACATAGCGTTTTGGAATGGTTCTATCTGGGATGAGCCCTCCTTAGGAGTTGGTTCTTCTGGGGATTATGTAATGGCTCTTTCTGCTGACAATGTTGGTAATATCTATGTGGGTGGTAAATTTCAATCAGCAGGCGGTATAAGTGCATCAAACATTGCAAGGTGGGATAGCAATACATCAACATGGCATCCTCTCGGAAGCGGGGTTAATGGCGTTGTGAATGCAATTACTGTTAACTCGGAAGGTAGAGTATATGTGGGTGGTGAGTTCACAACAGCAGGCGGTATCCCTGCTAACAGAGTTGCGCTATGGAATGGAACTTCTTGGGACTCACTCGGAACAGGTGTTGATGGGATAGTTTATACTTTGAAATATAGTGATGAATTTACTCTTTTTATTGGAGGAGGATTTAACTATTCAGGAGGTTACATAGGACCAAATCATCTAGCCTGGTGGTATCAGGAGCAATGGAAACCAATCACTTCGGGAATTCAGGGTAGTAGTTTTTCTATCAAGTCTTTGGCTCAGGATTCTTATGGGAATTTATTTGTTGCAGGAAGTTTTTACAATGCAGGTGGAGTCGATAGTTATAACATAGCAAAGTTAAAAAGGCCCCCAGTATTTGAAGTTAGATATATTGCGAGTGCAGGTGGAACTATCTTCGGACAGTCTCCTCAGTATATAATGAGAGGAGATAATGGGACGGAAGTCGTAGCAATTCCGTTGTCAGGATTTCAGTTTGATAGATGGTCTGACAATAATATTTCTCCCTCGAGAACTGAGACTAATGTTACTTCAAATTTAGAATTGGTTGCTTATTTCTCAACTATTGGCGAAGGTTCTCCTGAAGAAGGTTCCCCGGATGGAAATAACGAAGGGCTATTAGAGGGATATGTTGATGGAGAACTTGAAGGAGAAGGAGAAGGAATATCCGAAGGTGAGGGGAATGTAGAAGGGATTAGCGAAGGTGTTATAGAAGGAGAAGGTTTTTACGAAGGTGAATTAGAGGCTGAAAATTCGGAAGGAACTCCTGACGGCTATTTCGAAGGAGTTGCAGAAGGTGCAACTGAAGGAAATATTGAAGGTGCAATTGAAGGCTCTGAAGAAGGACCACAGAACGACGGAGAATTTGAAGGCTACACAGAAGGAGAATACAACCTTACAGCATGGATAGATTCTCCTCCTAATTTAGATAAAGAAGTAGGAGATACTTTACTCCTCTTAGTTAGAGTCTCTGGTGGAGTAGGAAATTTAAACTTCCAATGGTATTGTGAAGATAACAATAATCTCGTGTACCGATTAAGTGGACAAACCCAGAATCTTCTCCGTATTGAAGATATTCAAGTCGAAGATACCGGTTGGTATTGGTGTGAAGTCTCAGACGAACACTCTGTAGTTCTCACCAATAGGATTTATGTAAGAGTATCTGAGAAATTGATTATAAGTAGTATCTTCTACTTTATATTGGGTATTATTACAATATCGGTTTTATTTGTTTTATCTATACGTAAGGTAGAGAGCAACATGGAAAGATAATCCGATGAGTGGGCATTTAAACTTTTTTGTATTTATCTGTTTCCTGGTTGCTTCTTTGATACTGGTTATTTTCCAAGGACACCCTGAAAAACTGTATCTTAACAATTTCAGGGTTTTATTAATCGAGGATGCTCGTTTCCCCATCGAGCCTCAGAAAACTGCACTCGAAGTGTTAATTGAAGAGGTTCAACAAAGAACCGAGGTAAAACTCAAAGTAGCCTCGGGATTACCTTCAGAAAAGATGATAATTTTGTCTACTCTGGATAAGATTGAAGAAATATCCAAAGAAAATAATATCGGATTAATCAACGATTGTAAGCCTGTGGTAAACGGGAATTTCTCAAAAGAAGGTTTTGCACTAATTACTACTTATTCGAAAGACAAAGAACCGATTCTTTGGATAATTGGCTATGACCATCGGGGAATTTTGTTCGGCGTAGGAAAATTTTTAAGGATAGCAGAATATTCTAATGGAAATATTAGCATACCTGATGACTTATATATTGTCTCATCTCCTATTTCACCTATACGAGGGCACCAATTAGGATATCGAGCAAAGGCAAACTCGTATGATGCTTGGAACATTTCACAATATGAGAAGTATATAAGAGAGTTAACATTTTTTGGTACAAATAGCATTGAAAATATTCCATTCCAAGATGACCAATTCTCACCGCTAATGCAAGTCCCACGGCGTGAAATGAACAAGGCAATAAGTGAGATTTGCAAAAAATATGGATTGGATTATTGGGTCTGGGTGCCAGCAGATTTTGATTTGAATAATAAAAATAAACGAGAGCAAATTTTAGAGAGGCATCGAGAACTTTATAACGATTGTCCTGTTATTACTGGCGTATTTTTCCCCGGTGGAGACCCGGGAGATAATCCACCACAACTTGTTTTGCCATTTTTGGAGGACCTTTCAAAAATTCTTATTGAAAAACATCCTTACGCTCGCATTTGGTTATCTTTACAAGGATTTTCGATTACACAGAGTGAGTATGTCTTTAGTTATTTGAAAAAAGAAAATCCAAAATGGTTTGGTGGAATATGTGAAGGTCCCTCCAGCCCTCCAATTGCATATTTAAGAAATGCTCTACCAGAAGACTATAGATTGAGGATGTATCCAGATATTACACATAATAAATTATGTCAGTATCCTGTCCCTTGGTGGGATTTATCGTTTGCACTAACCTTTGGTAGAGAAGGAATTAACCCACGTCCCGTTCAATATGCTTATATTCATAACTGGTTCCAACCTTATTGCAATGGCTTTATAACTTATTCTGATGGTATCCACGACGATGTAAACAAAATTGTATGGAGTTCTTTAGGGTGGGACCCAAATCAGGATATAAGACAGATACTGTATGAATATTGCAATGTGTTCTTCAATACGAAAGTAGCGGAATTGGCAGTAGATGGGATTCTTGCTTTAGAGAAGAATTGGAGGGGACCAGCAATTTCAAATGGTTCCATAGAAGGAACTCTGCTTATATGGCAAAAGTTGGAGGAGATGGCTCCTGAACTAAAAGACAATTGGCGATGGCAATTATGTCTTGTACGAGCCTACTACGATACCTATGTTAAAAGACAATTGGTCTATGAAACTGAACTTGAAAATGAAGTAAATAAAATACTCCTCAATGCTCAAAAGTATGGCTCCCTAAAAACCATTGAGATGGCAACTAGAGTTTTGAACCGAACGGTAGAAAAACCTGTCGCAACTGATTTAAGAGAAAAGATTATTAAACTATATGATGATTTGTTTTACAGTATAGGTTTACAGTCAAGTGTTCAAAAGTATAATGCAAGTGGAGCGGAACGGGGTGCTTCTTTGGACTTTATAGATATTCCACTGAATAATAGATGGTGGCTTGAAGATGAATTTGAAAGGATTAAAAATCTTGGTTCAGAGGAGGAGAAAATAAACAGACTGATTGAGTTAGGTAAGTGGGAAAATCCCGGTTATGGTTCGTTCTACGATGATGTGGGAAATACTGCGAAGTCACCTCATATTAAGAGATGTGAATCTCCAGTAACCAATCCAGCAGAAGAAGCCTGGCCCGAGCCAACTTTATGGTGGTTTGACAACGGAAAAAGTAGAAAGAGACTTTCCTGGTTGTCTTCCCTCGAAACAGGGGAGGCTCTTTACCAAGGATTAAATCCACACAAGCAATATACACTTCGTTTTATTGGTTATGGTAAACCACAAGTTTGGGTTGATAATAAAAAACTCTCTTTAGAAGAAGAGAACCATCTCAATCTTGGAGAGATAAGAGTTTATTCAGTTCCTTCGGAATTGGTTAAAGATAGAGAAATCACAGTCTCCTGGAAACTACACCCGACAGATTTTCAGAAAAATTGGAGACATAGATCAAGAATATGCGAAATGTGGCTTATTTGTGAGAACTAATTTTCTTTTTCTGGTATTATAAAAAAAGATATTATTCATATTAAGGATTCGAGTATGTTCAAATTGGTAGAAACTATTTTCTTTAAGCAGATAGATACAGCAGATACTCAAGAACTCTATATTACTCCTTTTACAATAGTGATGTGGTTGATAGGCTTTTTTATCATTCTTCTTGCTTCTATTGAACAAATTTTTTAGTAGTGATTGATTCTCCTCATACAATTTCAACTTAAGTAGTCATAATAAAATATTGTCCTTGTCTAATCATTTATTTCAAAACCTCTTTTCAAATGACTTTTTGTAATATTGAGGTCCCTTAGTTGTATTCTTTCACTGAAAATTTCTTGATGAACCAAAAATAAAATTATGGAAGGTAAGCCTGCCGTGAAAAAAAGATTATTGTATGTAGATTGTTTTAGAGGTTTTTTCATAGTTTATATCCTCTGGCTTCATGCTTTTAATGCTGTGGTATACAATAATAACCCCCAGTCTATCGATAATGCCAATCCGTGGATTTTTGTTGTATTTGCTCCCCTTGTAATAATGGCTACCTGGGCACCCATATTCGTTATGCTGTCAGGCACTGCACATGCTTATTCAATGCATCAATCTTTAATCGCTTATAAGGGTGCAAAAAAAATTACACCGGAACTTAACAGACTTCTGATTGGTGGGTTAGTCAATTCTTTTTTGTTGATATTCTATTCTTTCATAAATATGATATTTTTCCATCATCGAATGCCTTTTAATGGTAAGTTTTATGAAACTTTGATAACCGGTTATATATGGAAAGGTAGTTTCCCCGATTTTTCAATTGATATTTTATTTTATACTGATGCGTTAGGAAATATTGGAATTAGTTTGTTCTTTTTGCACATCACTCTGTATGCCCTTTGGCGTTCAGGAGAACTTTTCGATAGACGATATACTTTTCGTATATTATCGGCTATTGGTTTAACATTACTTTTTATCTCTCCTGCAATTCACCAGTCCCTTGACCCAATTTTCTATCAATCTATTCAAGAAAAGAGATGGTTTATAGCCTGGCTTCTCAAGTTCTTACTCGCTCCACTTCCTAATATGGCTTATGGTTACATAGGTGCTGTATTTGGTATAGCGTTATCGGAAAGAATAGAACTCGAGAAGATAAAATGGTATGGTTATAGTCTGGGAATTTCATTGATACTTATTGCGTGTGGGATAATTAACGCAACTGGCTTATCCCCTGCGGAATTTGCTAAATCTCCTTTACCTTTCAAAATCCAACTTTTGGATGCAGGACTTATGTCAATTGTAACTACAGTTTTCATTTCACTTATGGAGTATACAAATGATGAGAATAGAAAATGGTGGATAGAACATACTACATTTTTTAGAAGAATAAGTATGGTCGCTCTAACTATATTCTTATTAGAAGGACCTGTAGCGGTAACTCTTGGCAGACTTTACTTGTTTATAATTGGTTCACCTCAGGAGTTTCCAAAGAATCCTCTGTATATAATCCCGTTTATTTTGATTGTTATACTTTTCTGGCATTTGGTAGTCAAGATATGGGAAAAAGTAGGTTTTAAGTATGGGGCAGAGTGGGTATCTATTCAAATAGTTGGTTGGTTTAGAAAGAAAAAATCATTTAGGTTAGACCCCGCTTATACTCTCTACCTAAAACCTCGATCGACCACTGTTGTTGAAAAGTAAGAATATACTTGTTTATTTCCCTACTTCTCCTACATTGCATTTAGTTGAAAAAATTATTCCTATTTCATCTTGTTTTTTAGGAAGGTAGCAAGTCTTTGCGGAAAATCTGTATTTATTAAATCAACACCTTCTGAATATAGAATTTCCCATGCAGTTTCGGTTTGTGGTGCCGACCAAAATCTTACTTTTCTACCTTGTTCGTGAGCCTTATTTACAATCTCTCTTAACTTGGATAATTCTTCCGAGGGCATTTCACCGATTCCAAACCAACTGAATGTAGAAAACCAAGATGAACTAATCCACGGTACAAGAGTATTAGGTGGATTAGTTTCAAGGTCATTCAGCCTCCCATCTATAAATACTAATCTATACTCTTCTTTTGTTATCGTTTCTCTTGGAACGCTGCCAGAGAGTATTACAGCAACACCACCCTTTTTCAAATTACCGTTAATAACCTTTGTTAAATGTTTTTCGTAGGGTTTTAAGTATTCTTTCAGAAGGGAATAAGTTTCTTCAGGCTTATTTTTAATATCAATGAGTAAATAAAATTCACATGGGGTAGGGTATACAAAACCGTTATTTGCTTCTACTCTTTTGAAAATTGGAATTATGTATGTATCTTTGAGATTTAACTCTTGTTTGCAATCCTTAAGGTCATGACATACCAAGAGTTCGTTATCTACAAAATGCACGTCTGCTTCAACACTGCAAAACCCTACATTCAATGCATCCTCTAGAGGATTCCGTCTCATATAGTCATTGTGAGAATGTGCCCTGGATAAGGGGATTATATCTTCCGCAAAGATAAGGAAAGTAAATAAAAATATACCTAAAGATATAGCGCCCCTCTTTATATTTGAGTACGTACTTTTTCCCATTTACTACATTCTATCTACTTCGGAAGGAGTGGGTGGAGAGTAAGGAATTACCATTGCATTAGCAATTGCGTGTGTTTTCTCTCTGTAATCAAAAACTTTTGCTTTCAGGAAGAGCATCTTTCTACTTTTAGCTTCTACGGTAACCTCTATCGTGAGTGCAGGAGAATTAGCAGGTATTGGATGCGTTAACGAAAATTCTATATGAACTGGTATGCAAGGTTTTTTAGCGAGAGAAAAGGCAAAACAATAAATTGCTTCTGTCAACGCCATATAAACATAACCTGGACTCAAAAAACCGAGACTATCTTGATATTTGGGATTACAGGGGAGAATTAAGTTCATACTTTTCCCCGCCTGTATCCCACTTATACTCATTTTGAGTTCTGTAAAAGAGGTAGAGGGCCACGAAACCTTCATACCCTCTACCTTATATTGAGATAGTGAATTAAAAAATTGTTCTGTAAAGGTGTCCACATCTCATCTCCCAATTTTAATTTTGAGATGAGATGATTATAAACTATCTGAGCGAATATGTCAAGTGTTTTTCTATTGCTTGTAAATTGGAGCCTGCAATTGTTCGTAAGGTGGCAATTCTCCAATTAGCGGTCTCAGGTATTCAATGTAAGCAGGAGTAACATCATTCCCTTCGTCATTTATAAATTTATCATCCATATGCTTGGTCTTACCTCCTACTAATTCGAGGTCGACCAGTTCATAATTTACCGCATAGTTAGCGATTCTCTTTATTGCTACTGAACCAGTTTTACCCAAACCCACTGCAAATTGTACAGCCTTTTCTCCTACTTCTCTCGCTTCTCTTTGGTCCACCTCACTTACGCAACCGAGAAAACTTCTTTGTGGGTATCCCAATGTATCTGCCCTTGCACGAAGTTTCTTCTTCCCTTCGGGGTCAAGTTGTTTCTTTATCACCTCTTCAATTATTGCATCTCCTAACGCTCCTGTCCCTGATAACTGGATATTTCCGAAGGCATCCTTAGCCAATTCCTTCTTTTGCATGTCTTTCATAATTCTTTGAAGCATTGGCTCTTTGTTTTCGTCTTCTACGCCCTCAGCCATGGCTATTAAACATCTACCATATTTCTCATACACTTTCTTCACATCATTTGCAATTTTGTCCGGCGAGACCGGTCTCTCTGGTAGATAAATTAAGTGTGGTCCGTCATCTTCGTATTTCCTACCATATGCAGACGCTGCTGTAAGGAAACCCGCATGCCTACCCATTACTACAACTAAATGTATCCCTGGGAGCGATTTGTTATCTAAGTTTATACCCACAAAAGCCTGAGCCACATATTTTGCTGCAGAAGGGAAGCCCGGACAATGGTCATTTTCCATTAGGTCGTTATCTATGGTTTTAGGTACATGTATTAGGCAAAGTTCATAATTTTCTGCTTTTGCAAATTTGTTCAGGATACAGCAGGTCTCGGAACTATCGTTACCACCTATATACATAAAATAACGAATGTTATATTTTTTAAATACTTCAAATATCTTTCTGCAATCATCCTCTTTAGGTTTGTGTCTGGTGGAGAGTAAAGCAGAAGCAGGAGTTTGGGCTATGGCTTCAAGATGCCTCGATGGAAGATTTGTTAAGTCAAGGAAAGTTTCGTCCATTATCCCTTTTACACCGTGTTTGGCTCCGAGGATTTTATCTACGGAGGGATACTTTCTCGCCTCGGTTATTACTCCCACTAAACTCTGGTTAATAACGGCAGTAGGTCCTCCGCCCTGGGCGACTAATAAATTACCTTTCTCACTCGCCATATTACTGTCCTCCTTCAAAAAATTGAATTACTTAATTTTAGGGTGGGACATTCATATTATGCCAGTAAATAGAGTTAAATCTCAAAAAATATACTTTGACATTTATTACTTACTAAATTTCAAGGTTGAGTACTTGGATTTCTTGCCTGTATATTTCCTTCTGTAAATCTTCCTCAAGGAGTGCAAGTGCTCTTTTTGCGCTTTCTAATATAATCCTTTGCTTTTCATTTAGAGGTCCATGCTTTTCTTGCGATAAAATTTTTATTGAGTTTCGTAATGTAGTTAAATTCGTAAAAATTCTCGGAAACACTGCTTCAGAAAAACTAAATTGAAGTGCCTGTACCTTTTTAATTCTTTCTTCTAATTCCTCTTTTTGCTTTCGGACCCAGTTGGCTATTTCTTGGAGTTTTTTGTGTTCTCTTTTATCTACCAGGATTCCTAAAT
>CAZZMK010000117.1:0-9420 GCA_964655185.1 uncultured Nitrospirales bacterium
GTATAAGTTCCTACATCAAATTCAGCATCATATAGAACCTCAGATGGATACAAATAACCTTTCTCAATAGCATAACAGTACAGAAAAGGCTTGAGTGCAGAGCCAGGCGAATTTTTTACCTGGCAATAGTCTAAATAAGAAACAGGCTTACCATCTTTCCTCATTACCCCACCTACATAAGCAATGAGTTCACCTGATTCAACATCTACGACCATTGCACAAGCATTATCAATTTCCCCTTCCAACTGGTTCACCCTATTTCTTAAAATCTCCTCACAAGCCAGTTGAACTTCATAGTTAAGTGTAGTCTTTACAATTGATGCACCTTTCCTATCCCTGAAAACCTTTTGAGCGAGGTGAAAGGCAGAGTTTGGAAATGCATGCATCTTAAGAGATATATTTTCCAATTTCCCCAGAGCAGTTAGATATTCATCCTCATTTATAAATGCATTGCTTTTCATTCTTTCTATTACATACCTCGCACGGGAAACTGCACTCCGCAGATTCTTATCAGGCCTATAAAATTCAGGAAGTTTAGGTATACCTGCGAGAATAGCAGATTCTTCAAGATTTATAAACCTTGCATCTTTACCAAAATATCTCAATGAAGCAGACATAATTCCAGTAAGATTTGAGCCATAAGATACTTTATTCAGATACGCCTGCAATATTTCCTCTTTACTTGCACAAGCCTCGAGCCTAATAGCCTGAACTACTTGAAAAAGTTTGAATAAGAGCCGATTTGCAAAATTATTGGTTTCCCACTCTTCACCATCCTTATGGTATGCCTTGACCACTTGCATTGTAATAGTTGAGGCACCAGAGACCACTTTTTTGCGAAAGATATTCTGAGTTAATGCCCTGCAAATTGCCAATAAATCTACACCTTTATGCTTCCAGAACCTTTTATCTTCAACTGCAACCGTTGCTTTAACTATATAAGGAGAAACATCATTTATCGTAATCGGAATACACCATTGCTGAGACTTATTCAACCCCATCCATATTATCTTACCGTCTCTTCCCAAGAGGCACTTCGAACTATTCACTTCAAGATACACTCTCACATCTTCTGGACCTAATTTCCACAACCAAACAAACAAACCTCCTCCTATTGCCCCAAATACGAAGGTACCTATTAGAAACAAAATTAATATTTTCCTCAAAAAACTTAGCCAGTTCACTTTACATAAATTCGCTCTTTGGGTGAACTTGACTTCACATTTGGCTTATATAAATCCTCTGCTAAAAAGCCGGGGAATTCAAACTCACCACAGGTCACCGCCCGAACCGCACATACATAGCCTATTTTAGAATCTTTCTTCAAAGACGGACATGCAACTATCAATTTGTCATCTCTTATTTCTACATGCTCTGGCTTCATTAAACTACCAACATTATCTCCTATCTTCTCCAAACTACTTATAAACCTTTCATCATAGAATCTTGGGTTTTCAAGTTCCACTCCAGCAGGTAAAAGTTGCGTTAACACAAATCCTTCTAAATCGTTACTTGGTAATATGGTATACACAAGGTAGTATAGTTCTCCTTGTCTAAACTCATTACTATTTACTAAAACACCATTTCTATCGTAAATATATCTATTTACTTTTACCCCATCATTCCGAGTCTTCTCATCCTTTTTATCACTAATGGTTATGCCTCCAAACAATGTCGTCAAGTATATAGGCGATTCACCTGTATTTTTAACTTCTATCCTCACCTTACCATCTACCACTTTCTTCAAATTAGCAGTAGAAACATTAAGTACCTCGTCGTTAATTTTTACATCTCCGCTAATATTCCCCTCGGGTTTACCAAATTTCTTCGTGCTTTCCTCTAAAGCGAGTAAGACAAAAGGCAAATCGTAAGTAGTAAGGGAATCCAAAGAAGACATTAAGTCAAGAACTTTAAGTTGAAGATTCAAAATTGTATCGTCATCCTTTCCAGCAAGCAATGCATTCAGCAACTGCAACGACGATTTCAAGAGGTCTGTATTTCCAAATCCCCATACACTTACCTCTTTAGATTCTTCTTCTGATACATCATCTACTTCATCTGCGGGAATACTTTCTATACTACCCTTACAAACACTCATCACATATCTCATCAAAGTTCTAAGTTTCCAAGAAATGTTCTTACCCATAAATAAATGATATCCACTCAATTTTTCACAGGCGACAGGGTCCCCATCCATAGCCAAAACCATAGTAGCATAAACTTTTATTTCATTAATCCTCCCTCCACCATCATCAATACTACCAGATGCTAAATCTCTAATATAATTCATCAACTTTATATACGGTTTCTCAGGAATTTGTATATCACTGAATCGTCTCATAGAAGCGAACAGAAAACCTGCGTGTAACGATACCCTCACATCAGGCTCACTTGAAGATTGCCAGAAACCAATACCACCATTATTGTGCTGACAAGCAAAAATCTCACTCATAAGAGATGCAAACAGTAAGCGAACATCATCCCAATTAGCATCTTTTAACTCATCCGTCAAGAAATACTTTCTCATTATATACATCGCATAAAGTTTAGATGTCTTCTGCTCTGCGCACCCATAAGGATAACTACTTAACCACTTAAAAACAGGTACTACTCTTAGTCCAAGGGACCCACCTACCCAAATTTCAGAATGCATAAGAGAATTTTCCTCAAAGCCAGAATTCTCCACACATAAAGTCTCACCAGGCTTTATAACATAAGTTTTCAAGTCTCTTGTGTATCTTGAAGTTTGGTAAACAGGAATCTTTGTCTCCTCTGAAAACTCATCTAAATTTGTTCCCGACCTATCTCTTACTTTATATCTCCATCCCAAATCTATGCAATTAACAACGCCTTCGCTTCCCACTTCTATAAAAGGAGACATTTCAAATCCATTTGCTGGAACTTCCCATTCAATTGAATTCCTACTTATCTTTCCGCCTTGAGAAGATATTTCTCCCTGAACAATCACCGAATTTTGTAATGTGTTTAACCCCCTTGCAAAAATTAATGCTTTATCCCCAGGTCTCAGAAATCTGGGCAATTGAGTTTGGATAACACATGGACGTTTTACATCTAAACTCCCTTCTGCACTACCAAATTTATTAGCACTTGTTCCAATTACAACCACCCTCGCTTTCCCATTAAATTCAGGGAGAGCAAATTCAAGGTGAGCCTTTCCTTCCTCATTTGTTCTAACAGCCCCCGACCACAACGCAAATGGCTTAATCCAACTCTCGCTTATTCTGGGCTTACCTGCTGATAACTGCCTTGCAATCATATCGCCTGCAGGAGATTCAGGATTGTATTCATACGCAATATTTTCATAATAATGAGCCCTTAATATAGCGTCATATCTATCTCTTCTAAACCAGTCATACGGGTCTGGCTTAATATAGCCCAAAATAGAATGTATACCTTCATCTACTATTGCCACTGTTATTTCTGAGGGCACCCGGTCATTACTTTCACCTTTAGTTAAAACATCAAATTCTAATTTGGTCCCAGGTTTAATACTCTCTGGAAGACCAACAATTTCTACATTCAATTTTCTCGAGTTATCATCTATAGGTATATTCTTAAATGAGAACGAGGAATAAGGACTTATTTCTGATTTTTCTTCTAATTTTGCTGGTATCGCATTAACTGCAATCCAAACATTTGGGAAATACTCTGGCTTAATCTCAAACTTAAACTCTCCCTTACCATCTATTAGATTTACAACTTTTGACTCCCACAACTCCTCTCCCTGAATAATAACGAAAGCCTTGCCCTCAAATGGAACTTGTATTAAAACTGGAACTTCTTCGCCTATATTCCATTTTCTATCCTCTACAACCAGTTTAACCAATTCAGGAGGTCCTTCCTCGACACTTACAATTCTGTCACCCATACTATAGAAATTAACATCGGAGAACATCTTACCTGATAGTCTCTTCGCTCTTATCCGATAGTTCCTATAACCTCTTGGAATTTCAAACTCCACCTGTGCCCTTCCACTACTTGTTCTAACCACTTTTTTCTCATTCACAACAAATCTTTCTTGCCATTGAGGTAAAACCTTTCTCGGATAAGTTGATACAACTCTATTTACGTAAGTCCACTCCAGAGTGCCCAGGATGACTTCTATATCATCATCTTCAGCAAGATTAAAATCTGTATCTACCAAAACAACATTCGCTCTCACCTTGTTTCCTTCGGATTCAATCCCAATCCCACATAGAACATCCTCAGGGTAGCCAATAGCCTTTTCAACTGCACCAACCGCCCTTCCTCCCGCCTCAGACACTTCCGTACGTATGACAACTTCTACAGGACAAGTAGGTAAATTTTTTGGCTGGAATTCGTAAGTATAAGTGGTCTGTCCTTGCTCATCGGTGAATTGAGCACTCAAATTCTCCAAATATGTTAGGTATTCTTCGCTATTAACAAATCTGTATCCGGGCCACTTATCACTCACTATATCCCCCTTGTAAACCAACACCTTCCCTTCGCACTTAAGGTTAGCCCCTGGTGGACCAACATAGTAATTCGCCTTAACTCCGATTTTGTAAGTATTACCTACAATCCAATTTTTGCTTTCTATTTTCGATTCTACTTTAATTCTATCTGGCACAAAATCCTCTAAATGTATTCTTGTAGACCCACATAATCTTTCCCCACCCGGTATATATAGCCCCAAGGAATATGCACCTGTCAAAAAAGATGTGTCAGTTAATATGTCTTCTCCGCCTGTACCCAAATCTGATAAATTCACCAATTTTTGAAGCACAACCCTATTTTTTGGATTAATAACTCGCAACTCTAAAGGAGCGTCAACCAAATCTATTCCGTAATTTTTCCGTACAATCCACCGTGCATGTATAGTTTCACCAGGCCTATAAATGTTCCTATCCGTGTAGACAAAAGCCTCCGTGATATCCTTGCCAAACTTCTCATACTTTTCAAGGTCTTTCAAACTTGGAAGCGGTTTCGGGGACAGCAACAATATACTGAAATCATCAACGGCACGAACTATAATTACCTTAGGCTCTTCTTTAATATCATTAAACTTAAAAACTCCATTCTCATCAGTTACAGTCTTTCCTACCTCCCTTCCTTTCACTGAATATCCTAATACCTCTGCACCCACAATCGGACTTAAATCGAGCAAATCGTGAACAAAACCTAATACACTCTTTTCATCCCAATGAGCAACTATACTAATTCTCGTCCACACAAAATATCTTATGCTACTACTCACTTGCCATCCCGACCAATTATAACCCTCATCGTATTCATCTCCATACTCAGTCCCATCCTCATAATAATAAGGTTGCCATGATTCTTCGCTGGGACCAAACTTAACTTCACTTCTGTTTGGATTCTCACTTAGATAAATTGTGAACAACCCTTTCTTACCCGCTTTCGAAACTAACTCATCAAGATTAACATCCAAATATTGAGTTTTGTCTACTGCATCATTAAAGACAACTTCCTTTGCCCCAATATAATCGGTTGTGCGTTCATTAATATCAAGTGAAATTTGATTCAACTCCGAAATATTACCGACCCAATAAGACAAATTTTCAGGAATTATCCTATACAAATGCACATAAACCTTGCTGACATTCCTACCTCCAATCCTTATGTAATTCTTCTCTCCAAAAGGTATGAAATAAAACTTATCTTTGCCGTAGAAATCGAGAGCCTTAAATTCAGGAACTGGGTCTAAAAAAATCTCATAATCATTTTCTAACACTCCAAATTCTTCCTCGCTTGTCTCATCTATCTGACCCGTCTTATACTTCATACCTGCGGTAAATTTAAGAATATATCTCCCATCAGTTTTCCAATCTCCATAAATTCGAAGCCAGTTACCCTCTTTCGTCACTTTCATATTCGAGACTTCAGGTACTATCACAATGTGCTTATTAACCTCTTGTACCGATGGGAGAGCACTACCTTGAGCACAATAGAAAACACCATTTAGTCCTTCATTTGACCAATATCTGTATCCCAAGCCAGGAAACTGGGTAGATGTTTTAGTTTCTACTATAGATGATTTAGGTTCTATTATTGGTTCTTCACTTCTTTTTAAAGTCTTTCTAAAAGTGGTACCCAATATAGCCATGTCTTTAGACCAAGTATTTGGACTTAAAGTAAGAACAAAATTATTTTGGCCTTCACTTAAACAACTTTTATCCAAATGAAGATACCACTTATAAATCTCCGAACTCTTTCCTGAAGAAGTATTAAATTTAACTTTTTCCGAAGTCCCCTCTAATTCTATCTGTAGATTTTTTATTAAACTATCCTTTGGTACCGGATGACTAAATACAATCCAAACAACACCATCACTTTTAATCCCACAGTCAACAACCTTCAGCGATTCCTTCGAAGGAAACTCTAAATAAAATCCCTCTCCTTTTTCTTCCCCTGTAGAGTCAACATAGCCTGGAACTATAAAAAACTTATATCGCTTATATGGGTCACCCTGAGAACGATTAACTCTCAACTTATAAGTCATCCATCCTTTCTCGTCCGAAGGGGTCAAAGACCAATCTACCTTGTCCCCTTCAAAATCAGCCACGCGGATATATTGAGCCAAATCTCTACCAATAACATACTCATTAAATGTCAACCCTATCTCAAAGTACTCATCAGTAACATCTTCCAACCAACTTTTTTGCACCTTTAATGCCTTTTGAGAAACCTTATAACATAAAGCCTCACTAGAAATTTTCTTTCCACTTTTGGATTGCAATGCAGGATTTATACACAGTTCAATCTCAGTAGTAGGCAATTCTTCCAAAGCCCTATACATAAGCATATTACCAACGCATTCACAAATACCTTTTACATAAGGATTACTTTTCACATACTCATCAGGAAAAACTTCCGGAGGGAAAAAGACCTCTTCTGGAAAAACAAGTATAAACTGACCTTTGAATCCCCTCCCCTCTTCAGGATATCTACTAATGGGTAGTAAATCTCTACCACTCATATCCTCTTTTTTCGTTTCCGATACCTTTTCACCTGTCTCTTTTGCCACCTCAGTTTTTTCTTCCGTTACATCCTTTCCTACACTATCAGAACTTTCTGTGGAAGGCGGCACTTTTTGAAGCGGAGCAGACTTATCAGTAGTTTCCTTTGAACCACAAGAATAGAAAATTAATTCACCTAGAATTACTAAAAACATTACGATAAAAAAGAAATAATTCCCCTTCCTCACAAACTTATTCATAAACCTAATCTCCTCTTTTAATAACTGTTAAATTTTATAGATATTTATCTTCTTTCAAGCATTTGCCCTGATATAAATACAATCTCCATCCTGCACAATATATTCTCTCCCCTCAATTCGCCAAGCACCTGCTGATTTTGCTCCCGCTTCTCCACCGTGTAATATAAATTCTTTAGCAGGGATAACTTCAGCACAAACAAAGTGTTTTTCAAAATCAGAATGAATCATTCCACCTGCCTTGACTACATTAGTTCCTCGCTTAATAGCCCATGCCCGCACTTCTTTTGGAGGTGCCATTGTATAAAAAGTAATCAAATCCAACAATCTATATCCAGCATGCACAACCTGTTCCAGAGCAGTTTCAAGTGAACCATCTATTGCTAAGAGTTCTTTTCTTTCTTCTTCACTCATCTCTGCCAGGTCCATTTCTAATTGGGCACAAATCTTAATCACCTCCGCACCTTCCTTTCTTGCTATCTCTCTTACCTTTTGAACTTCAGGAGTATCCTCTCTCAAACCCACTTCATCTACATTAGCAACATAAATAACCCTTTTACCTGTAGTAAATCTCATCTCGTGGTTAAGTTCCTTAAATAAGTCTGTATCGGTCTCTGGAAACGTTCTGATAGGGTTACCTGCTTCCAGATGAGTTTTTAATTTCTCACAAAATTCGAGTACTGGGATTAACTTTTTATCCCCCTTAGCCTGCTTTTTTAACTTATCTATTTTCTTTTCCAACTGTTGCAGGTCAGCAAGAATTAACTCTATATTAATAACTTCTATATCAGAAGCAGGGTCTATTTCTCCGTGAATATGAACTATATTGTCATTCTTGAAGCACCTTACAATATGTATCAATGCATCCGCCTCTCTGATATGCGATAAGAACTGATTTCCCAACCCTTCACCCTTGTGGGAACCCTTTACAAGCCCTGCAATATCTACGAATTCAATTGTGGCATGAATAGTTTGCTTTGGCTTCACAATCTGAGAAATTTTATCTAAAGTTTCATCAGGAACTTTAACTATTGCATGATTAGGTTCTATTGTACAGAAGGGATAATTAGCAACCTCCGCATGTTTACTCTGAGTCAAAGCATTAAAAAGAGTACTTTTACCTACATTAGGTAGTCCAACTATGCCTACACTTAAACCCATTAGATGCTCCTGCAAAAACTTTATACTAATAATATCATTTTTCAAGCCTGAATCATCAAAAACCTTATTTAAAAATAAAAAAAGTGCCCCGACCGCGAATCGAACGCGGATCTAATCCTTAGGAGGGATTCGTTCTATCCATTGAACTATCGGGGCACAACTACATTCTTTATTATAAAAGTTATTTAAATTTTAGGTCAACTGGTTCTTTTTTTATTCTCCTATTACCGTCACAATTATATCCCTATTCCTTCTTCTTACATCGCACTCAAGATGAAAAATCTGCTGCCAAGTACCAAGGAGTAACTGCCCATCTTCGAAAGGTACAGTAATTCCTGCTCCCATCAATGTAGCCTGAAGATGAGAATGCCCATTACCATCATTCCAAGTCTGCTCATGGGCATAATGTCTACCAGGCGGGAAAATCTTTGATAGTTGTTCAGGCAAATCTTTTACTAAGCCAGGTTCATATTCAATTGTTCCTATGCAGGCAGTGCTACCCACATTAAATATATTGACTATCCCGCTTTTTAACCCTGAATTCTTTATAACATTCTCAACCTGCTGAGTTAGGTCTGTCATATCTCCACTACCACTTGTCGAAATTGTTATAACTTCACGATACACCATCTCGGTAGTCCTCCTGTGTCATTCTTAAAGGAAATATTAGTATAATTTATTTCAAATAATTAAAACTATTAGATAAAATTTTTATTCTTGGGATATGGCATACATAGTTACCGAACCCTGCATCAAATGTAAATATACCGAATGCGTAAAGAACTGCCCTGTGATATGTTTTCACGAGGGTACCAATATGTTAGTAATTGACCCTGACGATTGCATAGACTGTGGAGCATGTGTTGACCCGTGTCCAGTACACGCAATATACCCAGAAAAAGAGGTTCCCGAAAAGTGGAAACATTATATTGAGTTAAATGCAAAATACTCAAAAATTTGGCCCGAGATAACAATGCCCAAAAGACCTTTA
Source organism: uncultured Nitrospirales bacterium (assembly GCA_964655185.1). GTDB lineage: Bacteria > Hydrogenedentota > Hydrogenedentia > Hydrogenedentales > Hydrogenedentaceae > Hydrogenedens. The sequence goes on from CAZZMK010000117.1 coordinate 9,372, forward strand.
CCATGTGCAGATAAATATAAAAATATAGAAAACAAATTCGATTTTTTTG
>CAZZMK010000118.1:0-14414 GCA_964655185.1 uncultured Nitrospirales bacterium
CCCCACCGATTGCTCTTAAAAAAATTGGTTTGACCTCCGGATAATCCGGGAGTGATACTTCAACCCAGATGTCTCCACACCATCTACCTAATTTAAGTCGAGTCGAAGCAGAACCGCCAGCATCAGACTCTTTTATAATCTCACTTGCAGAATTTTCTAAAAAAACTGCTCCAGTGTCAGGATTTACTACCTTAAATCTGACCTTTACTCCTTTTACACCCTTCCTATTACCTTTGCCACCTAAAAATCCTTTTATAACTGGACTTTCTACTACTACCCTAAAAGGTTCTTTTAATTCCTCCTCGTGTAAGGCGGTTTGAGCATCCCCACTAGCATATTCATCTGGAACTACCCTTTCCGGCCTAAGGTCTTTGCTTTGATCACATCCTGAAAATACTAAAAATGCTGATAGAGACAAAAAAAGCATGAGAGAAAAACATGTACCTCCTACTTTTATAGGTCTACTCATAAAAGACTCCTTTTGTTAGGATTATTATACCGCCAGCCTCCTTGAATTCCTCTAATTGAAAGCCGGAATATGGAATGGAAAATAGATATAACATCAGATTTATTGGAGGTTTGTTCCAAATGGTTAGTCTTCTTATCGCGGAAGTATGATATCAAAACCTAATTTGTCTAATCAAACATCAGATAAAAATTATGTTTTTTGAAAATACGATGATAGTTTATAAACCATATGTTTTTTATCTACTCTATATTTTCATACTCGCTCTATTACTAACTATTACTAATTAGAATCTTTCTTTTTGTGAACTTTTATTAGATACCAGGTAAGAAATGCACAAGAGAGGGTGAGTACTATACTCATAGTTAGGGCGAGTATGTTTGAACGGGCTATACCAATGTCTGGTTCGGATGTCTTCATAATATTGCCTATGACCAGTTCTTGAATAACAGGGCCAACACTGCCAATCCCATTCACTATACCTGTGACTGCTACTCCATTAGCCTTACCTGCAACTGCAATTGCTGCTGCACCAGTAAGTAAGCTATCTGGCCCATATAACATAAAACCGACTATTCCAAAGCAAAGTGCTACTGTATAGGGATTGGTCCCTGCATAAATTACCGCCAAATACCCCACAATAGTCCCTAATCCACAGAATAAACATACTCCTGCCCAGTTTCCTTTAAACCACCTGTCAAGGATGTAACCTGCAAAAATTGTGCCTACTACTCCTGTTATATCGAAAATCATAGAGTAATAACTTGCCATATCCGGAGATAATCCGTTTATGTTAAGAAAGGAGGGCAACCACGAATCAAGAGCGTATCTAAGAAACTTAACAGAGAAATAAGCTATTCCCATTATAAAGATGAGTGGATTTAAGGCAACTTTAACATACTCAGAAAAGGGAATATGGTCTGACTGCGATGCTTCTATTGCCTTTCCGTAGTCCTCGTTTTCGTCGACGATAGGTTCTAAACCAACGTCTTCCGGCTTATCCTTCTGCCAGATTAGTACCAAAGCCCAGACGAAAAGTGTGATAAAAGACATGCCGAAAAATGCCCATCGCCACCCCCATGTTCCTAATAGTAACCCTCCCAGAGACTTATATATGATATTTCCTACTATATGATTTGTTGTCCATATACCCATTACTGAACCGCGTTCGCTACCTCTTAGCCATCGCGATATACCCCCTATACATCCAGGCCACCCTGAAGCCTGAGCTAAACCATTTATGAACATAAAAGCAATAAATAAAGGGAAAGAGTTCATCAATCCGAACAAGGTATTACAAACAATAGATACACCAAGCCCTACAAGTAATATTATCCTTGGTCCCCACTTCCTCCCTAGATAACTGTTTAGAAATTGTCCCAATGCGTAAGCAACGAGAAAGGATGCCCAGATGTAAGCAGTGTCCCCCAGTTCCCAACCCATGTCTTTAGCAATTGTAGTCTTACAGATAGTAAATATCTTTCGTGTTAAGTAGTAGCCTATATAGGCAGTATATGTATTAATGAGAATTTTCCATCTCCAGATTTGTTGTTCTTTGGTAAGTGGTTTCAAAGATACCCTACTCACTCCTGATTCTCCTTTTGTAGATTTGGATGGTGTTTAAATATATCAAAAAGTATATAAATTAGAAAAACAGTAAATCCGCCGAGTATCGGTTATAAAAAGAAATGGGGGGTCATTGCTCTGTTTATTGACCCCTCATATTAAAACCTACGGCTCATTTAAGAAGTTCTATAATTAGTTAGCGTTGTTGCCGACCTTAGTTGGAGAAGATGAATTTTGTGAAGAAGATGTTTCGGAGTTATTCGAGTTAGATTCTTCTTCCGAAGGAACTGTTGTTTGTTCCGGACTATCTGCTTGCCCTACACCTTCGCTTGTAGGGGAAGTGGTTGCCTGTTGGGCGTTATCTGTCTGGGGTGTGGTTTCGCTCGTGGAAGGAGTAGTTGCTTGTTGGGCATTATCCGGTTGTTCGGCACCCCCACTTGGAGTACCCTCTTGGGATTCTCCTTCAGTTTCCTGAGATGGTTCGGGTTGTGGCTCAACCTTTGGTTCTTTAGATTTGTTTATCAAGTCATAAAGATTATTCCATTTCTCCTGGGCTAACTCCACAATTCCCATATACCTTGGCACAGTAGATACTATATTTTCATTTTTATCTTTACCAATAGTAAATTGGATAGGCTCGGTATCGGTTAGATGGATTGTAAAAGAAAGTACCGGAGTATAAGACCCTGAATTTAAGTCAGGTCTGACATCGGAACCCTGTAGTCCATCAAGAGTGTTTAGTAGGTCTTTGACATTATTTTCATCCAGTTTAACTTCATTGCCAGCCTTTGCTAATATCCACCCACCTTCACCTTTTTTGATTACCTCTTTTTCAGAACCCCAATCTAATTCCAAAGAGGTAACCTTATCTGTTTCTAAACTTAGAATTTTCAGAGTATAGACATCCCTTGGCTTCAATAATATTTTGTTTACATCGATTTTGCCAACTGCGAGGTAAAGCGGATTATCATCAAGCATAGCGTACCTGCCGTCTATGGATTTGGAAAAGTCCGCAATCTTTATTGTATGCATGGTAGTGTTGTCATCCATTGTGAATACCACAGTCTTATTAAACTCACCGACAGGAGCCCAGTTATCTGCATAATCACTTGCTTTCCAAGAAGCCAAAGCAGATGCTAAAGTATTTAGAGTCGTCACCTGGATAGGTAAATCGACTGCCGGCTCAATTACTCGCCAGTCATTGTTTTCTTTCGTTAATACCACTTTGCCCTCAGGTTGACTAATTTCCACCTTTTTAATCTTGTCCTTATCAAGATTCAAACTTGGCAAATCGAATAAGTCTTGTCCTTTAGGAAATATTTGTTCAAACATGTATTTACTAAGTTCATACACAATATCTTCTTGATTTGTTGCGACCCTCACATATCCGCCTTTAGATGTGTCAGGTCTACCACCTTCAATGATTACGTCGCTCTCACCCTCACGCGAGATAGTAAGTTTGAATTCAGGTGTTTCAAGTCCCCAATCTGCTTTTTTGCTCGGGTCTACAATACTTGTTGCAATTAGTGGGTTAAATTTTCCGAGTAAGTTTTGCAGTCCTGAATCTTTGAACTTATCGCCTACTCCACCTTCTACTAAGACCCATTCATATACCTTCTTTGTCTTTGGCTTTGTTTCTCCCTCGGATTCGGTTTCCGCACTTCCCTCCGCTGATGAAGTTTGCTCACTTTCCTGTTTTGCTTCTCCTTCTTCTACTGGTACCTCTTTTTCGTGTTTTTCAAACGTAAACTTTTTGTCAGGCATGATATAGGCTAATTTTGTAATTTTATCTTTTTCAATTCTAACTATATCCTTATCAAGCCATTTATCTGGGCTGGGAGTTTTCTCGATATCGTCTCCGTATACTCCGGCTTCAGAACGTAAATTAACACCGCCATCATAAATCTTCCGCTCGCCAGCCTTTCTTAGGAAAGTCAACTTGAAGTCAGGTGATTTCCCTACCAATAGTTTTACAGCAGGTTCACCTTCTTTGGAAGTGTATACATTGACATAGAAAGCCTGGTCATCCTTAAGATTGTAATCAGCCAAAGCGTCATCCGTTGCAACCTCTGCCCTGAATTCCCCACGAAGTTTTACAATTTTATCTAAGTATTCTTCTACAGTTTCTTTCTTTGCTGGTGAGTTAAAGTGAGAGGCTACGCGCCATTTATCTCCGTCTTTTTCTATCACAACTTTCTGGTCTGGCTTAGCACCGGCATACAGTTCTAACTTAACAATATTCTCTTTTTTGAGGTTGTCGGGGATTAGTTTCTCAAAACCTGCCTGTTCGATTAATGAAGGTCTTTCTTTCTCTGTGGTTTGACGGAAGATAACAATTAGGGATAAGATTACCAGTATTCCTATGAGTATAGCCATAGTTCTTTTTACATTCATACCACTTCCTCCTTTATTAAAACTTTATTTAGTCAGATGTTTACTTTAATTCTTTTTCTGCAGAGGCTATTTGAGCCTTTATATACGCCAATCGAGATTGCCTGCGGATTAAGTAAACTGCCAATCCGATAGAAATAACTATAAAGTTAGAAAGGGTGTAGTTAACGGTTCTCCATACAAGTTTTTGTCTATCTGTAGGCTTTCCGATGGTTCTATCAATAGGTTTACGTCCACGCACGTTTACAATATCTTCTGTTAAGGTTACCGCATCTACGCAGTTTAGGAACAAGTCGAGGTTACCTGCTTGTAAGAAATTCTTTCGAAACATCTCTGCACAGCCCAGCAGTATCATCTTTGCTGGTTTAGGCTCTATATTGGGTGCAGGTGGTTCAGGTGTAGTATCTTCCTCCGGTGGATTCGGTTCACCAGGCCTTGGTTGTGGCTTGGGCCAAGCAGGACGTTCCTTTCCTGGATAAGCGTCAGGGAATTGCCCTTCGACAAGCACCATTAATGGATATTTCTTCCTTGCACTTACAGGGGGTGGTTCAAAAGATTTCGCAGTTAATTTCTCTGAGCCAGGTACAGTCCAGGCTCTATCACTGGTATACATTAAAGGCTTATATTTTAGCCCAAGTTCCTTAATTTTCTCTTCATTTATCTCTATGTGTGTGCCCCATAGATAGAATACAGCAGACAATCGATTTGTTATGGACGTGTCTTGGTCCATAGATTCGTGAGTCACAAGGATATGCATTGGTAGGCGGAATGGTTGACCAACTAAAGCGGAGAATAAATCTCCACCACCCTGTACATTCAGTGTAATACAGTTCTCATCCATAAGGATGTCCTCACTTACTTTCAAGCCATAATTCTCTAATAACGGGTTGATTTCAGGCCTTTCTTCTCTCTTTGAAACCACATTACCTCGTGGTGTCGCTCTGTAATCCCACTCATAATTTTGAACAGCCAATATCACGGATTTTCCAGAACGAAGTGCTCGATTTATCTCCCATCTCTGCCTGTCATTTAAGTTTCTTGGATTTATTACTACCAATGTATCGTATTCCTCCGGGAGTGGACTCTCTTTGGTTAATTCCACCCTGCGGACGTCATATTTTTCCTGACGAAGTACTTCTTCCAACAATAGATAAGGGTCTTCAGTTGTCGGGATTTGCTGGCCCATTTGTTGTAGGAACTGCCTCATTTGGGGGTCTATATTTATTGCTTCTTTGGGTGCAACCAAGGCTACAATAGGTGATTTAGGCCTTGTAAGTTTATACACGGTACTAACAATTTTGTACTCAAGTTCTTGCACATTTTCAGGCATTATCCCTGGGATAATTTCCTCTGGCTTATCTTTGTAAGCAACACCTAAGGAAGAGTATACGAGTTTGTTAGTAACTTCATCCTGACTTATAGCACGTACATTAAATGGTTTTACTCCCTTGTCTAACAATCTTTGCTCTATAGTTTTTTCCTCACTTTCTTCTTTTTTCTCCGTTATGAAGTCCGCATCCTGGTCAGCAAATAGGTTTGCCACATCGAGATAGACTGTCTTGTAGTTAAGTTTGCCACCTGCAGCAATTCTCAACTCCTCAAGTTTATCTTTAATATTCTGTTCTAAGTCTTTCATCCCAGTAGGCATGCTCTCCCGTGGGCTTATATAAAGGGTAATCTGTACAGGTACCTCTGCTTGACGCAGGATTTTTGCGGATGCTTCTGAGACGGTGAATATTTTATCCTCAGTGAGGTCAAAGCGCTTGAGACTTGTGCCTACCATTAAGTAATTGAACATCAGACCTATTGCAATGCAGACTGCTACCGCAGTAGTAAAGATGGTTTTAGCCCCGGGTCTGTTTCTTTGGTCAATATACATTATGTTGAGTACGAGGAAGAGAACAGTCCATACCAAGAAGAAAATTACATCACCGAGGTCTATTACACCTTTAGTAAATGAACTGAAATGTTTAAATACACCTAACAAGTTCGATAAAAGAGAACCCAGTCCTGGGAGTTTATCATCAATATAGGAAGCGATAAAAGAAGTACCCAGTAGGAATAATAAAATGCACGTTAAAAGTGTTATTACAAAGGCGACTATCTGGTCTTTACAGAAGCCAGAGAAAAAGATGCCAAGAGCCAGGAAACACGCACCTAAAAGTAGAGTTCCAAAATATCCGCTTATAATGGCTCCAGGGTCAGGGTTACCAAGGCTAAAAAGCATAAGAGGAATGGTAAAAGTAGCAGCGAGAGAGAGTGCAAACACAAATAGTGCAGCGAAAAACTTACCTAAAACAAGTTCAGTAGCAGTCATCGGGAAAGTAAGTAGCATTTCCCAAGTGTTTTCTTTCCGCTCTTCAGCCCAGAGCCTCATCGTAATAGCAGGAATAAACACACAGAGGATAAGAGGTAGATTTTCGAAGTAGGGCCTCATATCAGCGACAGGAAAACCGAAGAAAGTAGTAATGTACAGTCCTACACTGATTGTTACGAAGACTACGATATAGATATAGCCAATGGGTGAAGTAAAATAAGCGAAAGCATCTCTTTTGAAAATACACCATATATTACGCATGGGCAAACCTCCTTCCTGCTAATTCAAGTTCTGGCCTTTCTTTTTCAGTTAAAGTAAGGAAAGTTTCTTCAAGTGTTAGTGGCTTTTCAGAGAGTTCTTTAAGTGTCCAGTTTTGTGCTTTAGCGAGTTCACTTAATTCTCTCCAAACGGGATTTCCTAACTTGCTTATTACGAGAAAAGATGAAAAACCATCCTCAGAGCCAAGATATTGCACTTTCTTTACACCACTTATACCCGATACGAGCCTTTGCACCTCGTTCTGCTCGGCGGAAACTGTGTATAAATATCTTTCAGAATCTTTTGCCCGTTCTCTTAATTGTTCGATGGTTCCGTCGCCTACTATTCTGCCTCTATTTATGATTACTATGCGGTCAGCAGTAGCCTCTACCTCTTGTAATATGTGAGTAGATAATATTACCGTCTTGTCCTTTGCAAGTTCTCGAATAAGGTGCCTAATTTCTAAAATCTGATGTGGGTCTAAACCGGATGTAGGCTCATCAAGTATTACCACCTCAGGGTCGTGAATTAATGCTTGGGCTAATGCAGTTCTCTGTCGATAACCTTTTGACAATTCCCGAATTATCTTCCTGAATACTGGCCTTAACCCACATATGTCTACAACTAATTCCATTCTGTGTTTAAGTCGTGCACCACTTAAACCTCGAGCCTGGGCAACAAACTCAAGATACGACTTAACCTCCATATCCATATACAAAGGAAGTACTTCGGGGAGATAGCCAGTTACTTTTCTTACCTTGAGTGGCTCTTGAGTAACATCAAACCCTGCAACAATAGCCTTGCCCGCGGTGGGATATAAGTAGGTTGTAAGTATCTTCATTGTGGTAGACTTACCTGCGCCGTTAGGTCCTAGCAGTCCAACAACTTCGCCCTGTCTAACTTCAAACGATATTCTATCGAGGGCTACTACTGGACCATAATGCATAGTGAGTTCTTTGACTTGTATCATAAAATACACTCCTACAGTTATTTTTTACGCGAATTCAGTTATTACCTTCTTCTTACCCCAGTTGTTAGCACTCTTTGTGATTTGATGATAAAAAATACCATATTTCTACTCTCTCGCTCAATCTATTGCTGGATATTAAATAGATTTATACTACTCGACTCTTGGTGGTTTTAAGAAAATCATTAAAAAAACGAGGTTTTATTAGTTGTAGTTTACAAGATACTGAAGGAGAATTAGATTTGTTGTTATAGTTTATACTAATTTAGAGGTTTTGGACTTACATTAATCTTAACAGGAGTATTAAGTATGAATATTAACATAGATGGAAAGACAAAACTCATCTCGGTGATTTTGATAGTTTTCACTGTTTATTCGGTTGCCTGTCAAGAACCACGAAGCAAACCTATTAAAGAGGTGTTGAGAGAACCATTACCTTCGGAAGACATAACCTGCATTGAGTCAGAAACGACGATAATAGTTCAAGGACCTACCTTTAGGTATTCTCTTGATAAATTGAGTGGAACTATTACTGAAATTGAAGTTGTTCGTGAAGGGGAAGTGGTTATTAAGCAAGTATCACCACTGGATGTTGTGATAGACAAAGAAAAATCAAGTAGTAATTTTAGCGGAATGACAAGAATCGAACATTTGTCAAAGAATATGATTGTGGCCGTAACTGAGGGGAAGTGGGATTCGGGGTTGTTATCTACTATTAGAACAACCTTTTATAATGATGGTGTGGTTGTTTCCCAATACACACTTAAGCCTGAGTCGGATGTAATTCTTTCAGAGGGAATTCGACAAGACCTTACAGTAAAAGGCAAGTTCTCACATTACTTACATAAAAGGCGAGATACCCACGGATTTGATTGCTATCAAGGGGCTATACCCGAGGTGGGTAAGACAACTCGACTTTATACTCCAACCTCTTGTTTAGAGGCATACAGTAATGAATGTGCGATAGCAATGTTTACGGATATGGGAGATTACTACCGCTCACCCTCGGAATTAGATGCGTGTGCAATATCGACCAATGCCATAGATGAGAATAAGAATGTACAAATTTATCTTCACCAGCACATAATACACGTTGGAGAAAAAGGCAAAAAATATGTTTTGCGTAAAGGCGAACCATTTTCGTTCCGTATAGGTATTGCAGTTGCACCAAATAGACTACCCCACCCGCGTAGACATGACCTTAGAATGTTTATATGGATAGGTGATGAAAAGTATCCGTATCCTACCGATGAAGAAATTCAAACTGTAGCGAGAATGGGATTTACGCTATTTCAGATGCATAGGTTAGGTCCTCCGGGGATACCCCGCCCCCCTGAAGGGGAATTGGAGCGAGTTATAAAAACGGTGCATGATACAGGAATGTTATTTATCTGGACTGAGAATGCGGACTTACTTTATGCTCACGACCCTGAAGTTGTGAAAAAGATGAACGAGGGGAAATGGGTGGAATGGGAAGGATTTAACTATGGGGGGCGATATACAGCATCAATGGACTCATTTTGTGACCTTGTAGCCACTTGCCTTGCTTCACCAAATGGGTTAGCAGATTATAGGGTAGAGTCTATAAGGAGAATGTTGGGAAAATATCCCGTAGATGGGATGTACATCGATGATAATCTTGCTTATGCAAATTGTACACGATGGAAAGAACACAATCATCCTCAAGAAGTTTATGATTGTTTAATAGAATTACACGAAGTTAATTGGAGGAGGCGAGAAGCCCTGAAGGAAAAGGTCCCTCATCTTGTTTTAATAGACCATTGTAGTAAGGCTTTTATTTTGCCCGTGATAGCACCGTTTGATATGCATCTTTTTGGAGAAGGGTATGATTTGGGGTCTATAGAAGAGTTTCGTGCTACCTTTGGCTCTTTTTCCAATATGTATGCACAAGGGTGTTTGTATGCAGGTGATGATGAAGAGGAGAGATGCCCTGTGGAGTCTGCTTATATTTTCGACTTGCTAACTGGTGGAGGGCAATACTGTTCTATAGATTGGCGTATATGGAGCGAAAAATTCCCTTACGCAAGAGGTGTATCACCTACAGAAGCGGAAAAGATTAAAAGGTATAATCTTATCCAGTACTATTTCGGATTGTATGAATCCTCTTCTCCTATTGAATTACCTACATCAACTCCAAACATCTATGCTGTTTTATACTCTAATTCTGTTTGGAAAGATTATCTTTTGGTAGTGGCTAATAGAAATGAAAGCGCACGAACTACAAATATTATTAGCCTAAATGAACAGTTTAGAGGAGCATGTTCCAAATTTGCAGTTGTAGATGTGATAGAGAAGAGGGTAATCTCACCATCTGTTGAGGATGTTGAAGATATCTTCCAAAACTTGTCTATTAATCCTAATCAGATGAAGATTTTCTATATAAGAGATGTTTCGATGATGAGGCCTTATCATTTATGGGGAGCCAAACGGTTATTGGAGCGTTGGGACGCAAATGAACATATCCTGACCTTAGAACTCGATTTCCCGCCAGGTTTTGAAGAAGGGTTAGAAAATGAGGTTATCATATTGGAAAATAATTGCAGTTTAAGGAAAGTGGTAGTGAATGGTAAAAAATTAAGCTGTAGAGTTTTGAAAGATTTTATTTCTGTTGAAGCCAATGAATAATTTTTCTGGGAAATGATACGGGGAATGAGGGTCTTTATGACATTACATTATAGATGGTATTTAGTAGGAATTTTGTGAACTTTTTGAATTACCATTGACTATTAATTTAGAATACCTTTTTAATAATTTTGCGAGTTAAATTTTTTAAGAGGAAAATGGTATGAGAAAAGTGGAGAAGAATTATTCTAAACTTAAACTACCTGAGAAAATATTAGAGATTTTAAGAAGTTCACCACAAGTTTCGATAGCCACAGAAATTAAGGAACTTGTAGATATCGCATGTGGTTCATCTGCTCCGGATGCCCAGTTTTTTGTGGAATATGAAGTTCCGGGCAAGGGAATTGTTAGAGAAGCAATTGTCAACCGCGTGAGAAACGGGGTATGTGTCAACTATACTGAGCCATATATGAGACGTAGAGACCCTGATTGTACATTTATAGGGGACAAAGAGCCGACAGATAAACAATATTTTGAAGATGTGTTTGGATATCCTTTTGAAAAACTTGTTCAGGAGACCTATGATTGGTTGAAAAACCAAAAATTGATTATTTTTGGATTTGAAGCAGGGGGAGATTATTTAGGGAAGCATGCCTTGGCTATTGCGCCTGCAAATGCTGGTTTTTTTGCTTTGGGGCTTGCCCTCCTCCAAGGGATTCTCTCCTGGGATGTATTAAAAACTGACTTTAAACCTAATTTAGTGTTTTATGTTGCTCCCGTTTTTCGCCATACTCATTTTAATGGGAAACAAGTAGTAGTTCACCGTCGAGGTGAAGATTTGTATGAAATATTCTCGTATAACCTTTATCCCGGTCCCAGTGCTAAGAAGGGCGTGTACGGGTATTTATTGCACTTAGGAGAAAAAGAGGGGTGGGTTACGACTCATAGTTCTACGGTGCAGGTGATAACTCCATACGATAATGTGGTTACGATTCTTCACGAAGGTGCGAGTGGTGGTGGGAAAAGTGAAATGCTTGAAAACATCCATAGAGAAGAGGATGGTAGAATTCTTTTGGGGACGAACATAATTACTAACGAGCAGATTTTTCTTGAAATACCTCGAGCCTGCTCCCTAAAGCCAGTTACTGACGATATGGCTCTTTGTCATCCATCATTGCAGAAGGGAGACGGAAAACTTACGGTAACCGATGCTGAAAAGGGCTGGTTTATTAGGGTAAATCATATAAGAAAGTATGGGACAGATATAGGGTTTGAAGCCTTAACAGCCCAACCACCAGAGCCGTTGCTGTTCCTCAACATTAATGCTGTCCCGAATTCGCGAGCGATGATTTGGGAGCATATAGAAGATGAGCCTGGATTGCCTTGCCCCAATCCGAGAGTAATAGTGCCAAGACATATTTATCCCAATGTTGTTAATAAGCCTGTATCAGTAGATATACGGAGTTTTGGTGTAAGAACCCCTCCCTGCACGAAGGATTCACCTTCTTATGGGATTGTTGGTATGTTTCATCTATTGCCATCTGCATTAGGATGGTTGTGGAGATTAGTGGCACCGAGGGGGCACGATAATCCATCTATAGTTAAAACTGAGGGTATACAGTCCGAAGGGGTGGGCTCATACTGGCCTTTTGCCACGGGCAAATATGTCAACCATGCCAATTTGCTACTGGAGCAGATTCTTGCAACTTCACGGGTTTACTATATCCTTTGCCCCAACCAATATGTAGGAGCATGGCGGGTAGGTTTTATGCCCCAGTGGATTGCACGCGAGTATCTCGCAAGAAGAGGTATAGCAAAATTTAAACTTAGTCAGTTAGTGCCTTCGAAATGCCCTCTTTTGGGCCATACAATAAAGGTAGTAAGGGTTGAAGGAGAGGTACTACCTTCTTACTTGTTTCAGACTTATCTTCAGCCTGAAGTGGGTGAGGATGCTTATGAGCAAGGTGCGGAGATACTCTATGATTTCTTCAAATCTCAACTGAAAAAATTTTATACGCCAGAACTCCATCCATTAGGAAGAAATATTATAGAGTGTTTCATGGACCGTGGTTCTCTTCAAGATTATATATCGTTCTTGCCAACTGCATATATTGATACTTCTGAAGAATAGCATGAACTTAAACTGAGAACTTTAAGACTTTTTAAAATTCTTGCTTACCGTGAGTAATGTATTGTCTATAGAAAAGTTGCTTTGTCTCTTCTCATCCTGGAGAATAGGTTTACTTCGGCTTTTCTTAGAAGTTTGTCCAATCTAACTAATGGTAAGCCCAGAACATTGTAATAACATCCATCGTATCGAGAGACAAGCAAACTACCTGGACCGTCTACGGTGTAAGCGCCGGCACGGTCAAGGGGATTTACAATTTTTATAAAGGTTTCGATTTCTTCGTCTGAGAGTGACCTAAATGTCACATCTGTTGTCTCACTGCCCTGTACTACTTTCCCGTCCTGGGTATTAATAACTGCAAGTCCGGTAATGACCTGATGGGTATTCCCGGACAGTAACCTTAATATTCTCTTAGCGTCTGCAAGGTCTTTTGGTTTACTTAATACTTCGCCTTCGAGGAATACGAGGGTATCGGCAGATATAACTACCGCAGGATAAGTAAGCCGTTTTACTACCTCCTCGCACTTTATTAAGGCATTTCTTTCAACTATTTCTGTTGGAGAATTGCCATAATCAATTTCACTTGCTTGACTTGGAATTACTTCAAAATCAATACCTAATGATGCAAGTAGTGCTTTCCGCCTTGGTGAAGCTGAAGCCAGCACAAGAGGTAACCCACAATCCTCCATAATGAGTCCTCCAAAGCTTTTAGAGAGCCTCTGAATAAAAAATCATCTTTTCTCGTTAAATTGAGAAGGAGGTAAGTTCTTCTCAGAGATTATACCGTCAGAGTAACTTTTCTTCTCTCCTGTATGGTTTTCTTTCTTTTGCTCGGATGGAGAAGTGAATTCAGTATGTATTTTAGCAGGTTCTGGCAAACATTTCTCATTCTCCTCCACGGTTTCTATAAGTTTATCGTTCACTACCACTGTAGTTCCTTTGGGGACACATACCTGGGTCTCTCGTGGAGATATTTTGCAATTAGTCTCTATTTTTTCAAAGTCCACTATTGTTTGCACGTCATCACTATTTACCATCCGTATTCGGTAGGGTAAATAGTCTTCTTTTCTTAAGAAAATTAAGATTTCCTTGAAAGTCACTTCTTTTTCGCACTCATCAAGTGGTTTTATAGAAATACCATCTTTGCCTCGTTCATCGTCGACCGTTATCATGCTGACTTTGTATCTATCCTTTAACTTTTCAATATCTTCTGTGAATGCAATAAAAAAAATTTCAATATCTACTTGGTCTGCAAGGTCATAAATAGCGAGTTGTTTAATCTCCACCTCATATTCATACAATTTCTTCCCGTCGAGGATGGTGATTTTTTCTGGGTCTTTTGTGGAAAAAACTAATCTATCGGGCTTTATATAAATAACTTTCCCAGTAGTGGTATAGATTTCATCAGGATAAATATTTTTCTGCGTAAATTCTCCTACAAGGACTGATACTTTACTTCGAAGTTCTCTGTATTTTTTGAAAAACTCTTCGGTACCAGAGGGGAAGCCCTGTGGAGCGAGGGTAAGATAAAATATTAAAGAGATAAAAATGTAATTTGGGGATGATTTAGTGTTTATCTTCATTTGGCTTGGACTCAAATTTATCCAATGATTCAATTTCTTGTTCAATTGTATAAATTCTCTCAAAATCTTTTTTGATTTCTTCAGTGAGTAAATCCTTGTCCTCTAACGTTACTGATTTTAACCTGGTAGACTCATATTCAGATAACAACGATTGA
>CAZZMK010000119.1:0-10836 GCA_964655185.1 uncultured Nitrospirales bacterium
TAATTATCTAACGTGTTCTCTGATAAACCAACTTCAAATATTGCAACCTCAAGGAAATGGTCTAATAGACCTAAAAGAACACTTGAGGCTTCATTTTCTTTCATCCTGCATAAAATCTCCAATATGCGCTACATCTGAAACTTTATTTGTTTCTATTTTATCAACTTCTTTATTCTTTTGGGCTAACATTTCCTGTTCAATCCTTTGCTCTACCTTTAACAACAATTTTCCTGCTGTAGGGTGTTCTAACTCCATTGCTTTTTCCAACATCCACTTACTTCTATTATAATCTCCAAGTTTATAATAACAGAAGCCCAAACCGTAATATGCATCCCGATGGTCTGGATGTTCTTCACAAATCCATCTATATAGCGCAATTGCCTCTACAATTTTACCTCTACTGACAAGGTTAGCCGCTTCACGACTTCTTATCTTCACATCCGAGACAAAGGTAAGAGAACTTTTCCCATTATGGTCAAGCCCATCATCCGGCATAGGTAAACTCCCACTTAAATGCTTTGCGGAAGGTAAATCATGAGAATCGTGTGCAGAGACACTATGAGTTGGAGGTGGTGTATCTTGAGGGTCGAAGGTGGTATGAATTGAAGACTCCCCAGACTCCACGCTTGCAGAAATTCTAAGTTGCTTTCCGCATGCCGGACATATTCCTTTTGAAGTTGGTGAAACACTGACCCGTGCACCACACTCGCACTCAATTATTGGGGGAATTTTTTCTTTGATATCCATAGAAATACTCCTTACTACATAGTAATTTTATATTTGAATAAAATCACTTCTACTATCGGGGGAAGGAGTTTCTTCTTTTACTTCCTTAACTTCTCTATTGTCATAATAACTTTGGACATTATCTCTTATATGCCCAATAAGATTTGATTCTACCGCTGTAACAGCACCTCTTATCCCATTTG
The DNA here is from genome assembly GCA_964655185.1 of uncultured Nitrospirales bacterium. Taxonomy (GTDB): domain Bacteria; phylum Hydrogenedentota; class Hydrogenedentia; order Hydrogenedentales; family Hydrogenedentaceae; genus Hydrogenedens. Next base: position 930 of record CAZZMK010000119.1, read on the forward strand.
CAATTCCTAAAGAAGTTGAGGCACCGTGAAGAATAATAACAACTCCCTGCACACCTAATAATGGCGCCCCCGGATACTCATTGGGATTAATCGTCTTTTTCAAAGCAAGCAAGGCACTTCGAGCAAGCACAGCCCCAAGTCTACTCATCGAAGACTTTTCAATCTGTTCTTTCATAAACTCACCGACAAACTTTGCCACTGCTTCTGCAGTCTTTAAGATAATATTACCTATAAGTCCATCACATATAGCCACGTCAACCTCACCCTCAAACACCTTATTAGGTTCAATATTTCCTACAAAATTAATGCCTTTTGCCTGGCTTAGCATTTGATAAGTTTGCTTTAATACCAAATTACCTTTTGTCATCTCTCCGCCAATATTGATAAGTCCCACTCGCGGATTCTCTACTCCTAAGGCGTATTTAGAATAAGCCATACCCATATATGCAAAATCATACAAATGATGCGACTCACAATCCACATTTGCTCCGAGGTCGAGGAGCACAACACGTCCTCCTCTGGTCGGAAGAGCCTGCGCAATTGCAGGACGAGAAATACCAGGTATGACCCCAAGAACAAGTCTTGCACCCACCATTACAGCACCAGTATTTCCAGCGCTAACAACAGCGTCAACCTCACCATACTTTAATTTTCTTAAAGCAACCAACAAAGAACTATCTTTCTTCTGCCTCAGAGCATTTACCGGTTGGTCATCCATAGTAATATACTCTGACGCATGAATTATTTCAATATCCCCCCTTTTTGGATACTTCTCAAGCTCTTTCTTAAGAATCTCTTCATTTCCAACAAGAGAAATCTTGCATTTACGGTCAAGACTTGCCAAAACTGCTCCTTCTACCTCAACGTAGGGAGCATTATCAGAACCCATCGCATCTAAAGCGATGTGCATGTAGTGCCTCCGCTATTCTTCTTCAAGGTTAATAACAAGGCGGTCTTTGTAGTACCCGCATTTAGGACATACTCTATGAGGTAATATCTTTTCTCCACAATGAGAACATTCAACTAAGTTAGGCTTTGTTAAAGCATGATGAGACCTTCTCATATTACGCTTTGCTTTTCCTGTCTTCCTTTTTGGAACTGGCATCTTTAATCCTCCTTTATCTTCAGATTAACACTTTGAAGCAATTCAGATAATTTTGTGTTTATACCTTCTTCTTTAGTCTCTAATTCCTTACTGCACTGGCATTTCTCAAAATTAAGATTTTTACCACATACAGGGCATAAACCTGCACAATCTTCTTTGCACAAAAATTTATACGGTGTATCAAGTACTAACTCTTCCCATAAATAAGGAGTAAGGTCAATTTCATCTCCTTGATACACTCTCTTCTCTGCCAACTCCTCAAATTCTTCCTTCAATTTTTCTTTACTTTTCTTGGTAGATTCTCGAGATTGATACTTATCAACAATTACATTCAAATATTCATCACACATACCTTTTTCGAATAACCAGATTATCTCTTTATCCAACTCAAACTTAGCGTCACCTAAACATCTGTCACACAAATGCCTATAGCATCCTTTTATCGTTCCAGCAAATAAAAAATTTTTGCCAACTTTCTTCAATTGACCTTCTATGAATACCTCATCTATAGGCAATGGTAGGACGCCCTCAGGTTGAAGCTCAGAAACTCTTATTCTTTCCCTTACGGGATAACCTTTATAAGTAATATCTTTAATTTTAAATTTTAAAGATTCCAATTAGGTAAATTCCTGCTATAGAAAAGCGTAAAAATTTTACCAAAAATATTGTATAAATTCCAAAATATGATATATATTAATTCTGTAAAGATTATAACCTACACACTACGAATATGTAAATTAACTTGTAAAAGGAATATAAATTTGCAAAAAAATGTTGAAAACATAAACATTAAATAGAGGAGATAAGCGTATGAATAAAAAGTATTCAATCACATTAGTCGCTATTTTAACCATTACTGTGACTACTATAGCGTTTTTTAGGATAATGATTAAAGAAACTTTCGCAGAAAGCGTAAGCGTGGGTGCAATTATGCCTGACTTCAAACTTAAAGATTATAATGGGAACGAGCATACATTATCGCAATATAAAGGTAAAATCGTTGTAATAGAATTTTGTTCACAAGAATGTCCTTTCTCAAGAGGTGCCGACCCAGACTTAATCAAACTAAGCGAGAAGTACAAAGATAGGGGAGTAGTATTTTTAGGTATTGATTCCCATTTTAAGACCACCCCAGAAGATATAAAAAAGTATGCTAATGAAATTAAAAAAACATATCCAATACTAAAAGATTTTGAGAATAAATATGCAGACCTTGTTGGAGCAAAAGTAACACCCGAGATTTTTGTTATAGATAAAGACGGTAAAGTCGCATATCACGGGGCTTTTGATAATAGGAGTGGACCAAATGGCACTCCTACCGAGAAGTATACTGAAAATGCTATAGAAGCATTATTAAGCGGTAAACCAATAGAAAAGCCTGAAACAAAAGCATGGGGTTGCACTATAAAAAGGGTCCAAAAGTAACTAACAAACTCTCAAAATTGTATCTTGGATAATTAACACGTATGATAAAAATAACCTATAAAGTTTTAGCAATATTGTGCATTCTATTAACATCGTTGATGTTACCAGGTGTCTGCAAAGATACTTCAACATCAAATAGCAATATAGATATACAAATAGTAAAAATTGAAGAACTTTCAGAATTAATAAAACCACCTAATGGAGGCTTTACAATACTCAATCTATGGGCAACTTGGTGTCTTCCTTGCGTAAAAGAACTGCCTCACTTTGTCGAATTTTACAAAAAGCATGGAACAAGAACTGTAAAAATATGTCTAATATCCGTAGAAGGTAAAGAATCAGAAGAACAGACTTTAAAACCCTTCCTTGAAAAACATCCTATACCGTTTCGAGTTTACTTAATTGAGAAAGGGACACCCGAAGAAATTGAAAGTGTCCTAAAAACAAAAATATCAGGAGCGCTACCAATAACTATTATCTATGCAAGCAACGGTGAAATCATAAAGAAATTCGAGGGGCCAATAACTTTAGAGGAGTTAGAAAAAGCAACAAACTTATCTCCTACTAAATAAGCAATGTATATTCTATACGGGAAAAGTTCTTGTTATAACTACATTAATACCAGTTCCCATAAAGTCTTTAATTACAATATCTCCACATTTAACAGGTATATTTACCTCCTTCTTATATATTTCTTTTAGCAAACTAAATATGTACTTCTTTGAAATAGGGGCATCTGTTTTTACCGGAATAAAGGGCATAATATCAGAGTTAGTCTTAATCACAGCGGTAACTACTCTTTTTGGGTCTGTTACTTCTTGGTATGCATATGCCTCACCCCTCTCACACTTAGCACCCTCATATATATATTTTCCACCTTCACACTTCACTACAATATGGCAACCATTTGGACAACTTAAACAAATCACTTCTTTTTCCATACTATGACTCCTATTCAAGAGAAAACTGGAGAGGAAGAAGTTCTCCATTTTCGCGGGTATCTATTAAATCCTCAGGTTTTACTTCTACGTGGAACATTTCAGCAGGTTTTACATGTCTTAAAGGCACTCTCTTTACAATTCGTTCTCCTTGCTTAATCAGAAGTGTAGCTTTATCTTTCACTATAAGAGACCTCATCGAAAATCTGTTCTTCGTTCTGAGTCTATACTTATTTGGTATTATATATTTTAAGTTAGGACCTACTGTAACCTTCCCTTGGACTTCTTCCTTCGTTTTCCCTTCAAGAAAAGATAGCACTTCTTTACCACACAATTGTGCCTCTTGAGAGACCCAATCTACAAGGTCGTGAACATGTAGTACATTACCGCAAGCAAACACACCTTCAGCAGAAGTCATAAGTCTTGAATCAACTAACGGCCCACCTGTCTCCGGATTTAGTTTTATCCCTGCTGACTGTGTCAACTCATTTTCAGGCACTAACCCAACAGAGAACAAAAGAGTATCACATTCGATTCTAAAGGTTTTAGCCTCGTTAAGTACACCATTTTCTATAGGAGTAATTTGGACAGCCTCTACTCTATCTTTACCCTCAATCTTTGTAACTACGTGGCTCAGGTATAGTGGTATATCATAATCGTGCAAACACTGTACAATATTTCGCGTTAATCCAGAAGGATAAGGTAGTATTTCTATCACTCCCAAAACTTCTGCTCCTGTCCACGTTAGTCTCCGTGCCATTATCAAACCAATATCACCAGAACCTACAATTACGACTCTCTTCCCCGGCAAATAACCATCAATATTAAGTAGTCTTTGCGCAAGACCTGCGGTAAATATGCCTGCAGGTCTTGTACCGGGAATTCCAAGATTACCTCGATTACGTTCTCTACATCCCATTGCCAATACAATAGCCGTAGCATTTATTTTGAAAGCGCCATGTTCGCTACTACATATATTGACTTGCTTCACCGGCTGATGAACAGCCATCCTCGTAGCGGTAGAATTTAGATAAACATCTATATCCTTACTTTTTATTTGTGAAATAAACCTCTCCGCATACTCAGGACCTGTCAGTTCTTCCTTAAATAGATGGACACCAAACCCATTATGAATACACTGAGGTAAAATACCCCCAAGATATGGTTCACGGTCAATTATTGCTACTTTTGCACCTGCGGAGGCAATTTCCAAAGCAGAAGCCATCCCCGCTGCGCCAGCACCTATCACCAGAACGTCATAATTCTTCTCTATCATCTTAAATTCTCCTTAAATTCTCCTTAAATTCTCCATTAACTCTAAATCCTTTAGCTTTTTATAAATTATCCAACTTCCCCCGCCCCTCTTTGTTATTTTTTCAATAGGAATACCGGTTTCTCTGGAGATTATCTTCAAAATCTTATAAGTGCAAAATGCTCCCTGACACAATCCCATACCCGCCCTGGTGTAAAACTTGATACCATCAAGTGTAGTATGTCCTTTCTGAATTGCTTCTACTATCTCTGCTTCTGACACACACTCACACCTACAAACAATATTGCCATATTTAGAATTTCGTTTTATCAACTCCTCAAGTTCCTCAAAAGCCAATTCCCTAACTCTTATCTGCTTGGGTAGGTAAGGGTCAAAATCGCTCTTTTCTAAAAGTTTGAGTCCGCACTTTTTCAAAATATCCTTCACGTACTCACCAATCGCAGGAGATGCGGTTAGCCCGGGTGATTGTATGCCTGCTACCTGAATAAAATTGGGTTGCTTCTGAGATGGTTCTATGTAAAAATCGTTTCCGGGAAGCGTAGGTCTAAGTCCAGCAAAAGATGTAATTATTTCCCTCCTTGAAATTGTCGGTACCATATAGGTAGCTTGAATAAACACTTTTTCTAAGTTTTGCGGAGTGGTAGTAAGGTCTTCTTTATCATCTATTTCTTCCGCAGTAGGTCCAATCATCAATGTGCCTTCAACAGTAGGTATTACAAGTATCCCTTTTGTATGTTTTCCAGGTACAGGAAATATCACATGGTTAGGAAAACCTCTCGCATTTCTTTGAAGCAAAAATTCTTCTCCTTTCCTCGGTGTAATTTTGAATTCTTCTGCACCGAAACATTTTGATATTTCATCAGCGTATAAACCGGCAGAGTTAACTACATATTTTGCTTTAACTGTCTCCCCTTCCTTAGACTCTACAATCCAATAATCACCTTCTTTTATCCCTTTGGACACTGTAAAGTTAGTCTTTACCTCTACCCCATTTTTCTGTGCGTTTTCAACAAGAGCGAAGACATATCTATATGGTTCAATTATTCCCCCGGTAGGAGCAAATAAACCCCCAACTACATCAGGATTCAATTGCGGTTCAAGTGCTAATATCCTTTCTCTACTACACACTTCTAATTGGGGTACACCATTTGCAATCCCTTGGGCATATAAATGCTCTACTGTCTTCATCTCCTCAACACTGAACGCAGCAACTATTATGCCCACCCGCTTAAAGGGGAAATTTAACTCATAATGGAGTTGGTCAAACATCAAGTTACCTCTAATCTCAAGACGGGCTTTTAATGAAGTAACGGGATGATGAAAGCCAGCGTGTATTATCCCAGAATTGGCTTTAGAGACTCCAAAACATACATCCGCACACTTTTCAAGTAGAACTACTGAGACATCGTATGCAGATAGTTTCCTTGCAATTGAGGCGCCACAACAACCTGCGCCTATAATTGCCACATCATAAACTTTACTTGACATTTCTACTCCTTTACAAAAACTATTTACCTTTCCTAAATTGCACAATCCACCACACAAAAAGAATAGACTACTCACCCAACTTTTTACAAAACTCGACCCATTTCTCCAATTTTTCTTTTGCTAATCCGCTATCCAACACCTCTTCAGCGAGTTTTTTCCCATCTAAAAAATCTTTTGCCTTGCCACCTGCAACAAGTGCTACTGCTGAATTAATCAATACAACGTCTCTATATGGAGATTTCTCTCCGGAGAGGACTCTAAGAATAATTTCTGCATTAAAGTTAACATCTCCACCCCGAATCGAGTTCAACGGCGAAGGATGAACACCAAAATCATTAGGAGTAATTGTATACCTATTCTTGGTTCCATCCCTTATTTCTATAATATCGGTTTCGCCTGAAATACTGACTTCATCCAATCCTTCTCTCCCAAAAACCACATAACCACTTCTAACTCCTAAGCCTATTAAGGCATCTGATACATACTCCAATAAATCACCAGAGTAAACCCCCATTACTTGCATCTCAGGGAATGCTGGATTAGAAAGAGGACCTAATATGTTAAATATTGTTGGAAAGGGCAATTCACTTCTCAACTTCGCAACTTTTTTCATTGCAGGATGATATCTTCTTGCGAATATAAAACCTATCCCTACTTCCTCAATACTCTCAGCCACCAATTCTGGAGGAAGGTCTATTTTAACGCCCAGTCTTTCCAATACATCCGCACTTCCACAGGCACTTGTCGCACTTCTATTACCATGTTTTGCTACCTTAATACCCGCACCTGCACACACCAGAGCCACAGCAGTAGATATATTAAAAGTCCCTTTTTTATCTCCTCCTGTCCCGCAAGTATCAAGCAAAGGACGAGTAGAAACCTGAACAGGCACAGCCAAAGCCCTCATTGCTTTAGCAAAACCCAACAACTCCTCACTACTTATTTTACGAATTGCTAATGATGTCAAGAACGACGCAATCACCGCTTCCGAGAGTTCTCCGCTCATAATACTTTTTAGAGCAAACTCTGCATCCTCCGCTGACAAACTTTTCCCCTCGACTATTTCTTTTAACACATCTCGAAACTCCATCTAAGTACCCTCCCTTACTACTTTTTACTAACTTTCAAGTCCTTAGGGGAAGATAAATAAAGTCCAACAAACTCTATAATGGGTACTTCTAAACTCTCATCTATTTGAATCTTCACCTCTTTACACTTAGTTTCGGGCAAAAGATGTATCCGCTTGTAGCCTATAGTAGTTGAATCAATTACTTTTTCCCAATTACCACTTTTTTTAATCCAGACAGAGTGTTTAGTAATTCTTTGACCCAATTCTATATGTTCTTTTATAACAACCCTATCAAATACAATTGGTTTTTCAAACTTCAAGGCTATATACCCTTTTTTCACTCCATCGTCAGTAGTCCAGAACTTTCCATCATTTTCGAACCTACAATTATCTGGTGCAAATTCAGAGCAATTCCCCCTTATGTTACTTGCAGACCATTTAGCAGAAATTGCAAGATTATCTTTAAATGTTTCACTAATAACCGCTCTCCATTCCAATAATCTCTTAACATCAGGCTCAGGTAAATGACCTGAGCGGTCAGGCGATACATTTAGTAGTAATACTGCACCCCTCCCAACCGAACGATAATATATGTTAAGCAGGCTATTGAGAGACAATAGTCTCTTCTCGCCATCTGTGTGATAGAACCACTGTCCTTTTCTTATTGGCACATCACACTCGGGGGGCCACCAAACCCTCTTCCCCTCTTTCTCCTGAACATACCACACACTTTCCGGAGCAAGTCCATCCTCATTCCCTACCCATCTTATATCAGGTCCGCATATGGCAATTAAGGCATCGGGTTGAAGTTCCTTTATTAAACTATAATATCCTTCCCAGTCATATGTATGTCCTTCCGTACCTGCTCCATCAAACCAAACTTCAAAAACTTCTCCATAATTCGTTAGCAATTCCCTAAGCAAACTCTTAAAATACTCGTCGTATGCTTTATCATCATTGTACCTATGGTCATGCCTATCCCACGGGGACAGATAAAAACCAAACTTTACTCCCGCTTTCTTACACGCTTCTGAAACTTCTTTAACAGCGTCACCTTTACCACCTTTCCACGGGGAATTTCTAACACAGTATTCTGTATGCTGAGTAGGGTAAAGGACAAAACCATCGTGGTGCTTCACAGTAAAGATTAGATATCCCATTCCTACTTGCTTCGCCACTTCTGCCCATTGAAAAGGATTGAAATCTGTGGGGTTAAATGTCTCAGGTGGCTTTGAACCATCAGTCCATTCTTCATTGTGAAAGGTATTAATACCGAAATGACAAAACATTCCCATTTCAAGTTGATGCCACCTCAATTGTTGAGGACTCGGCACAGGAGGAAGTGGCTGAGGTGGATCTACCTTACACACACCACTAATTGAACATAAAAGGCTAAAGAATATAGACAAAGCCATAGTAAGAATCCTTTTTAATGACTCCTTCTATCTACAAGAATTCCATTCGAATGCATTTTACACTTAGAGTGCAAATCTCTCAATCTTTCCAAAACTCTACCTATACTATCACCCTTATTGGGATAATATGTAAATCCACAAGTAGTTATACCTAAAAGACTTACTGTAGTTGCATAATTTTTATCCGTAATCAATGATGCCAATGCTTCACTTTGAAAAACCGTATTTTCCCAAGAATTCTTTAGTTCCCGAGCAAAATCCTGAAGAGACTTACTCCTAATTTTAGCAATAAAATGTCCTCCCCCAAGGTGTGCTAAACAATAATCCCTTCCCAAAAGATTTCCTGCAAGCGACCTTAGATGAAAAGAAAACATTCTTAACAATTTGACCACACCATCATTTCCTATTTCTCTATGTAATGGAATCAATCCCGGGAGTTCAATATAAGCAAGGTCAAAATCCTCTTTAAGCAATATTCCCCTTAGTATTTCAAGTCTAATATATCTTCCTGAACCTAAAGTAGTCAAAGGCTCTATTAACTTCTCATTTTCTACCAAACTGACCAAAGACTTTAAGCGAGTTAAAAAGTCGTGAAAATTTATTGGTTTTGGAATAAAATCATCACAACCCTGAGCGTATCCATGTTCAATTTCTTCTCTATCCCCCATCACAGAAACTAACATAATCCCTATATGGTATATCTCTCTATCTTTGCGAATTTCCCTACAAATCTCAAAACCAGACATCTTAGGCAACATTACATCAAGTATTACAACTTTTATAGGCTCTTTCTTTAGCAGGTCAACTACTCCGACGCCAGTGGTTAATATGCCAACTTCAAAACCACTTTTTTTAAGTGCTTTTCCCAATTGTCTGGAAAAACTTTCATCATCATCAACAATCAATAAATGGCTCAATTTACAAATCCCCCTAAATATTCAATTTATACAAATCTCACAAATATTTTATGTATAATACCATAAATAAAAACAAGTTGCGATATTGAGAATGGACGAGAAAGAGAAAAAACAAAATCCACCTGAAGAACAAATTATTAAAGAAGGAAAAGAAAAACTACTTAATATCATTTCAAACTCTGATACTAATTCTTCCACACCCTCTAAAGAAGAAAAACCTCAAGAAAAAGAAGAAGTGCTTGACCAATCCGTAATCGACCAAATATTTAGCAAATCT
>CAZZMK010000120.1:0-3056 GCA_964655185.1 uncultured Nitrospirales bacterium
TTTTTCTGCTGATGAGTTATATTCTTACCTTCACCGCTTTCGCCAAGCCCGTAACCTTTTATTGTCTTTGCCAGTATTACTGTGGGCGCACCTTGGGAATTTACAGCCCTATGATATGCGGAATAAACCTTAACAGGGTCGTGACCACCTCTCCGTAGTTGGCGAAGTTGAGCGTCTGAAATGTTCTGTAAGTAAGGTTCTAACCGCGGTTCATATTCAATCATTTTTCTACGGATGTATTCCCCTGATTCTACTGAAAATTTTTGAAATTCGCCATCAGGAATTTTGCCCAGGGCACTCGCCAATAGTCCATCCTTATCCATTTCGAAAAGTGGGTCCCAATCACTTCCCCATATAACCTTTATGACATTCCAGCCGGCACCTCTGAATATTGATTCCAGTTCTTGGATTATTTTCCCATTACCCCGAACCGGGCCATCAAGTCTCTGGAGATTGCAATTTATTACAAATATTAAATTATCTAATTGTTCTCTACTTGCGAGGCCGATGGCACCAAGGGTCTCAGGTTCATCTACTTCACCATCACCTAAAAAAGCCCATACAAATCCACCGTTACGAGGCTTAAGTCCTCTATTCTCAAGGTATTTTATGAATCTTGCTTGATAAATAGCCATTATAGGTCCCAAACCCATAGATACAGTTGGGAATTGCCAAAAGTTTGGCATTAATCTTGGGTGAGGATAAGAGGGTAGACCTCCTCTTTTGCTTAATTCTCGTCTGAAATTTTTCAAATCCTCCTCGGTTAGTCTTCCTTCAAGGTATGCTCTTGCATATATTCCGGGGGAAGCGTGTCCTTGAAAATAAATTAAGTCACCTCCGTAATCTTCGCTTCTTCCACGAAAAAAATGGTTAAAACCCACTTCGTATAGGGTCGCTGCAGAAGCAAAAGTAGAGATATGTCCCCCGATGCCATCTGCTTCACGATTAGCCCTTACTACCATTGCCATTGCATTCCATCGTATATAGGATTTGCAAATCCTTTCTAATTCTCTATCGCCAGGATAAGGTGGTTGTTCTGATGCGGGTATTGTGTTAAGGTAAGGCGTGGTAGCAGGACAAGGCTTTCTAATCCCTATTTTATATGCGTAATCTTGTAATCTACTAATTAAGTTGGCTGTGGCTTCTGCACCTCTTTCTTCAATATAATTTTTCAATGCTTCAATCCACTCTTCTTCTGCGTAGTTGTAGGTTATGTTTGGATTTTCCTTACTCATAAAAACCCCTTCCCTTATTAATTAAAAAGTAGTCATAATTATAAAAACATATTTTTTGGATATTCTATTCACAAGTATTAGATTGAATCTCTGGGAATTGGGGAGAAAAACGATATTCTGGACGAACATAAGAAAAGGGAATATAAGTAGTGGCAATAAACACATTAAACTCTGAAAGCCTCGTGTTCTCCTTTGTTTTTGATTGAGTCGAGGCGAGGAATTGAGTATGTTCCGAGAAGTAGTTGTTCAAATGTACTCAAGTCAGTTACATATTCTTTTGCATTTTCTAATGTAATCAAGCCTTTTTTGTAAAGATTGTGTATGTATGTTTCGAATATGAACGAGTGGGAAATATTTTGTTGCATACCTACTCTGATTAGGTCAGAGTCGCCAGATAGGATGCCGTCGTTTATTGCTTTTATGTCGTTATACATAATTTCCAAAGCAGGGATTCTACCTCCGCCTATCTTCGGAATTAACCTTTGGCAAACTATCGCTCGGATACAGTCTCTCAATTGAAGTCTTACCAAGTCTCTTTCTGCGGGGTGGAAGAAACTTACTATACGGTTAACTACTTCAGATGCTGTGTTTGAGTGCATTGTGCTTATTACTAAGTGCCCTGTAGCAGCCGCGTTTATTGCTGCTCGAATAGTATCTGCGTCTCGCATTTCTCCAATCACTATAACATCGGGGTCATGACGAAGAGCACCTGTTACTGCCTCACCAAAACTCTGTACATCCTCACCTAAGTTTCTTTGTGAGATTATAGATTTTTTATTCACATGAACATATTCGACAGGGCTTTCTATTGTAAGTATATGTAGAGATTTGTTACTGTTAATATAGTCTACAATGGATGCTACAGTTGTAGTTTTTCCACTTCCCGTCATTCCAGTGATGAGTACTAAGCCGTGGTTTATATTTGCTAATTCAGTCATTGTGGTTTTGGGGATGTTAAGTTCTTCAAATGAAGGAATCCGTTCAGGCAAGTATCTAAAAGTACAATGTGGTGCACCCATTTTGTAAAATACAGAAACTCTTGCGTATCCCATACCTGCCTGATGGTAACTGAAACTGGTTTGTTGCGAGCGTTCAAATTCTGCCCAGTACTTATCGGGAATTATTTGTTTAATTAAATCTAATATTTGCACAGCAGAAAGAGGCCCCATTAGTTCAGAATGTTTTATATCTCCATCAACTCTGAATAGTGGGCATTCACCTGGTGATAAGTGCACATCGCTTGCCCGATACCGAATCATCGCTTGGAATAGTAATTCTGGACTTATTCTGTCTATTCTATATCTGTCACCTTTTACCTTCCACACCTCGGGTAGTGAGACACACTGGCATATCTTGTCTATAGCATCAAACAAATATGGATAAGCAGAGGGGGATAAGTTATCATTTGAGGTTATTACCAACCATTCTTGCTGTTTTTCTGCAGAACATACCGCTGAATAAGCCTTTACAACTGCTAAAATTCTGCTAAGGCATGGTTCTGCAACTCTCATCCTTAATATCCACCTTGTGAAGTCCCCTTGGAAATCCTCTCGCTCTGCTTCAAATTCCATGTTATAAGCGCGGGCAATAATATATCTCGGTATACCTTCTTTTAATCTGATTTGCTCCTCTATTAGTTTTATGATTGACCTTATAGTAGGAGTTTGCCCGGTGCCGATAATAAACTCAGCCATACTATTAACCTCGTCAATTTTTAGATTTAGATATATTAGTATTCTTAATTTTCGGCTATTTTCTTCCTTATGTTATTACATAATACACAATTTTTGAAAGAGATTCAATATTTTAAGTATAGGTAGG